>CAZDRG010000109.1:0-1508 GCA_964508015.1 uncultured Bdellovibrionales bacterium | reverse complement strand
TCGGCGTCTGCCCCTTGCTAAAAGTATCGATGAAATATTGTTCAGCCGCCACACCGGCTTCGGCCCCGTGATACAAAGTGACGATTTCTTTCGCGAGTCGGAGCTTCGCATCACGCGGATTTGGAGTCTGGACGACGGTCTCAATCTCGTCGAGCGGCACAAGTGTGCAATTCACGAAGAGGATTCGGATCATCTCGTCGGTCTGCGCCATGACCTGGCCAAATTTCTCATTGGCTGATGTATTCAAAAACACCCCCGTACCCTTACTCTTGGACATGAGTTCCCCCGTCTTTGGATCCTCCATGAGCGTCACCGTAACGACGAACTTCTCTTTCTGCTTTAACTTCTTCATCAATGTCCGGCCAGCGAGCGCATTGAACGTCTGGTCAGTGCCACACAGTTCGACATCGACATCCATCGCCACGCTATCGTATCCCTGCATCAGCGGATAGAAGAACTCATGCAAGTAAATGGGCAGTTGCTCCTGCATCCGCTTCTCGAACATATCCCTCTCAAGCATCTGTTGCACCGTAAAGTTTGAAGCGAGGCGGATGACATCCTCGAAACTCAGTTTGGAGAGCCAGTCGTGATTGTACTTCACTCGGGGTGGGTTGACCTCATCGCCGAAATCCATCAGAGGTGCTATCTGTTCCTTCCAGGCGGCGATATTGTGTAGCACTTCCTCACGGGAAAGCTGGGTCCGAGCAGATTTCTCGCTTGTCGGGTCCCCGATCCGCGCCGTGAAGTCTCCAAAGAGAACAATCGTCTCATGCCCAAGTTTCCGGAATTTCTCGAGCAGCATGATATTTTTCGCATGGCTGAGGTGCAGTGTCGGGGCGGTCGCATCGAAACCGATGAAAAATCTCATCTTTTCCCCGCTCAATAGCCGAGCCCGGAAACTTTCCTTGTCGGGGAGAATTGAAACGATGGTACCTCGATTCAATATCTCATCGACGCGTTGTTCTTGAGTCTTTTCCATAGGTTCATTCTACCATCCCTCCTCACGATACACGATTCCTTTCTTGATGTATTCAAGAGTGTCTCGGATGTACGGAATAGTGAGCTCCGGTAAATCATCCGCAAAAAACCACTTGAGCTCTTTCGTTTTTTCGGGTTCTTGATTCTCCACCTCGCCGGACCAGCTCTCTATCAGAAAAAACACATTCACTCTTTCCGATGTGTCTTCAGCTTTCCGATGGTTTATATGGACGAGACGGATATTTTCAGGAATCAAATCAATCCCTAATTCCTCCTTCATCTCTCTTATGAGTCCCGATACGAAACTTTCACCCACTTCGATATGACCGGCCGGGAGTCCCCATTGTCCATCACAATAGCCGCTGTTTTGACGCAGACCAAATAATATCCTGCCACCTTGTTTCAGAATTGCGTAGGAAGCGAGTATCGCGGTTGGAAGATGCTGCCCCATATCTAGAGACCGAGTTTGCGTTTGGCGAGGCGGTACTGATCATCCGACATCTGCCCCGCCTTCTTCATCGCCTCGAGCT
>CAZDRG010000108.1:0-1508 GCA_964508015.1 uncultured Bdellovibrionales bacterium | reverse complement strand
ATCAAGTGGGACTTGATTATCTTACTCTTGGACAATCTGCTACCACACTCTCTGGAGGCGAGGCGCAGCGTATCAAACTCAGTAAAGAACTTTCCAAGCGTGGCACGACTCGCACGCTCTATCTGCTCGATGAGCCAACGACCGGTCTGCATTATGAAGATGTACGCAAACTCGTCGATGTCTTGCAACGCCTCACTTCGCAGGGCAATACGGTCATGATTATTGAACATAACCTCGATCTGATCAAATGTGCTGATTGGATTATTGACCTTGGCCCAGAAGGAGGAGACAAAGGCGGAGAGCTGGTTACTTGTGGTACTCCAGAACAGGTTGCTCGTACTGCCAAAAGTTATACTGGACAGTATCTCAAAAGGTTTTTGAAGTAACTTTTTACGTTTAATAAAAATATATGGCAGAAAATAATCCTCAGGAGGGATTAAATATTGCTCTTTTGGAATTACAAGCGTTGCAACAACGGGCTTTCGCAATGGGAAATAATGATTCAGAATCGGGGGCTATTGCTCGACTGATAGAACAAGTTCGTTCAGGAAGGATGTCTTTTGATGATGCTTTGAAAAGAGCACGAGGTATTATTGATTCAAAAAATGTTTAAATCTATTGCCCCATTAATCGAAGGACAATATTCACCGTGCGAAGAAGAATAGAAATGTCGAGGAGAAACGATCTATTTTTGATGTAGTACAGATCGTATTGGAGTTTTTCAAGAGATTTTTCAATGGTATCAGTATAATTTTGGTGGAGGACTGCCCAGCCCGTGAGTCCAGGGCGAACGACATGGCGTAGAGGATAAAAGGGCATTCGCATGGTGAGTTCTTCAACGATCTCAGGCCTTTCAGGTCGAGGACCAATCAGCGTCACATCACGTTTCAAAAGATTGATACACTGAGGGAGCTCATCGAGTCGTGTTTTGCGCAAAAATTTTCCGACTGGCGTGATACGTTTGTCTTCTTTTTTTGCAAACTCAACTCCAGACACTTCGGCACTTCCATCAGCCGAGAGCGCATACATGGAACGAAATTTGTAGAGGGTAAAAATATTTCCATTGAGCCCTATCCGTTTTTGGAGGATAAAAATAGGACCAGGTGAGGTGAGACGAATAATACCCGCGATAAGTGCTCCAAGGGTGATGAACACAACACCCATGATCGCTCCAGCCACATAGTCAAGGATGGTGCGCCATTTTTCATAGAGGGGATTGACTTTGGTATGAATATGTTCCAAAAACCAACTTTCAGAAAAAGTTGCTGGTGGAATGCGTCCTGTAATATTTTCATAAAATGAAGTCGCATCAACGATTTCCACAGACCAGAACAAAAGCTCATAGAGCTCACGCAGCGCATCTTCATCGCGTTGCAGGTGTGGGGCGATCACCACGAGCTGAGCTTTGTAGGTATTGATGGCCGGACGCAGGGATTTGAGATCATGATAAATGGCAAAACCATTTTCTTTATTTTTCATGGTTTTGGTCGTATCAATGGCAGCGACGA
>CAZDRG010000107.1:0-1609 GCA_964508015.1 uncultured Bdellovibrionales bacterium | reverse complement strand
GGTGCGAAAGAAAAAGAAATATCGTGGAGGATTTTCTTTTTGTCGACAGAAGCAGAGAGGTGTTCAATGGAGAGCATAGCGTGTGTACAATACAAATTTCATGAATAGGTGCATCGAAGAGAAGACGGACAGCAAATCCTCTTATTTGAGGGGAGGTGTCAGTAATTCAGCGAGCGTTATTTTGGCGAGAGTGGTTTCGATACTGTGTTCGAGGGTTTTCCAAATTTGATTGGTTTGGCAGTGAGTGAGTTTTGGGTAGGGGGAGGTGCGGGTCAGCTTGGGGGGAGAGAAATTTTTGAAACCACTATCTAGAGCAGTCACGATATCCCAAACAGAAATATCAGCCGTATCTCGCGCGAGAGAATACCCACCACCTTGACCTTTGGCGGCTATGACGAGGCCGGCCTTGCGGAGGGACTGGAGGATTTTGTGGAGGTACTCTTCCGGCATATCTTCAGCCTTCGCGAGTTCATGTACCGAAAATTCTCCGCCGTGTCTGGCGAGGGCAGCGACTGATCGAAGGCCGTAGTATGCTTTTTTTGAGACGCGCATAATAATGGACTTATTTAGTCCAATATTAGAGTGAAAAGTCAGAAAAGTCAAGAGGCATCGTTGGTATATGGACATGAGAACAGAAATGTGCTATAATAGAAAAGTTTAATACTCGGTGTATGGAAAGAGGTATACAAAGCCCCAAGCCGCTTCTCATGGTGCAATTTCGAACTGATGAGAGAGGAAAAGAGCTCGAACAAATTGCCATTTGTGAGAAATTGACCCCATCATCAAATGGTTCCCTGCCAGACATTCTTTTTCTGAGCGCTTTTGATGCGGAAAATGAGGGGCGTTTCGCGCATCCGGAGACACTTTTGGCTGATGTGCGAGGCGTCATTCTTGGTGGATCAGCCGAGTTCTACTTTGGGGGAAATGTCTCGCCAGAAAACGACGAGAAACACCAAGCGATGCTGCGACGCGTCTCGCCTTTTATTGAGTATCTTTTTGAGCATGATATTCCAACGCTGGGTATTTGTTTTGGGCATCAGCTGTTGGCGACTTTCTTGGGCGAAACGGTGGCTACCGATCACAAGCAATCAGAGACGGGATCATTCCCCGTGCGTATGACGTCAGATGGGAGAGAAGACCCATTGTTTAGCGGGATGCCGGAGTATTGGGAAGCGTTTTTTATGCATCGAGATAGCGCTCTCGGGGTACCAAAAGAAGCCGTGCTTCTGGCGAGTGGCGAACGATCTCTCGTGGGTGCGTTTCGGTACAAGACTCGCGTGTATGGAGTGCAGTTTCATCCAGAGTTGGATCGGCAGGATCATGAAGAGCGGGTGCGCTTGCATCCAGAATACATCACTGGTGACGTGGAAGATTTTCTTGCGTCGCTTGATTGGGTGCCGCACGCACGGCAAATTCTGTGGAACTTCGTGGCTATTACCGAGAAATTCGCTTTCGAACGTATTTGATGTTCTGAGGAGACTAAGAATGGCTCTTTTTTGGGTGTTTTTGTTATTGACGGATTTATAAAAAATTGGTATACTCACCTGTTCCCACTGATCCTTAATTCACCCCTCAATTAGGACACCTGATCAAAATTAAAAGTTACCTG
>CAZDRG010000106.1:0-1615 GCA_964508015.1 uncultured Bdellovibrionales bacterium | reverse complement strand
TCGCGACTTGGTGGGAATTAGGAGCGATTTAGTGGTATACTATAAAGAAGAGCAGACACCTTTTTTCATCAGGGTGAATGTTTTTCATGGAGACAAAATGGCAACATAAAAAAGAGCAAAAATGCCTGAAGAAGAGAAAGAAATTGTTATTCGTGTCACGGGACTGAAAAAAAGTTTTCACGTTGGTGAGCAGGACATTCCTGTCTTGTTTGGTATTGATCTTGAAATCCATCGCGGAGAATTTGTGTTACTTGTGGGTCCTTCTGGTTGTGGCAAGTCAACGCTTCTGCACACCATTTATGGGCTTGAAAGTCCAACAGAAGGAACTGTCTTTATCGAAACGGAGGATATTTGGGCGAAGACCAAGAACTGGAGAGCGAATTTTCGAAACAGATATATTGGCTTTGTTCCTCAGCAACCATTTTGGATTAAATCCCTCACCGTGATTGAAAATATTGCGATACCAGGAGTGATTGCGGGGAAAACATTTAGCGAGAGTATCACTACTGCTGCAAAATTGATTGAACTCGTTGGAATGGGGAAATGGGCGAATCACCGACCGTTTGACTTGTCTGGTGGACAGCAACAACGTATCGCTTTGGCTCGTTCGCTTCTGTTAAATCCCAAGTTTATCATTGCTGATGAACCAACGGGGAACCTTGATCTCAGGGCCGGAGAGCAACTGATGAGTTTGGTCGGAAATATCTCTCGGCAATTTCAAATTACTATTATCATGGTGACGCACAACATGGACCAATACAAGTTTGGATCCAGAATTATCAATATGGTGGATGGCAAAGTCACCTCTGACGCAGTCAATCAGCAATTTATCGGTGTTATTGATGAAGACGTGGTTCAGAAAGCCATGCAAGATACACCACAAACCCTATGAGTTTTTTCTCGCGCACAAAAGAAGAGGGAGGAGGAACTTCTGGGAATGCAATTCCTCTGGGAGGAGCAAAGCCCGCCTTTTCCTCCGACATCCATTTCTCACACATGCTTCTTTCGTCCGTCCTTTTTATCGGATGGCGCAATATGTTTGCGAATCGTATGCGATCTATTTTGACGGTGGGTGGGGTGGCTATTGGTATTGGTATTATTACGCTCCTTATTGCTTTGGGATTCGGTGTACAGGGGATGGTGATTCGTGAAGTGACGAAGAATAATCCAAGTGACATTATTGATATTAGCAATAAGAGTCTGGAGAACTTTGCCCTGTTGGATAAGACGACCATTAACAAGATGAGAAACATTTCAGGTATCAAGGAAGTTGAAGTTCGTGCCAGTATCGGAGGAAAGTTTGTGGATGGCGAATCTCAGACCGACGTGACACTCAATGCAATCAGTCGACATTTCCTCGATCTTGCACGGACAGATATTCGCCAGGAGACGAGAGATGAGCTTTTTACTGTACCCAACGGAATTTTGGTCACACCGAAGTTGTCCTCATTACTTGGATACGAAAATCCCGAAGACAGTGTGGGGAAAGAAATTGAATACAGCGCTATCGTGACGAATGACATGATTGCGTCTGATCTCGCTGAAGGAGAAAGCAAGATAGTGATTGATGAAAGTAAAAATACACTCAAGATAGTTGGGATTGTCAAGGATCAGG
>CAZDRG010000105.1:0-1685 GCA_964508015.1 uncultured Bdellovibrionales bacterium | reverse complement strand
ATCGAAATTCGCCTCGCGAAGAAAGGGGAAAAATTAGAATTGCTTACGGGAGAAAAGAAGACGCTCGCAGTGCAGGACTTAGTCATCGCTGATACAAAGAAAGTGCTTGCACTGGCTGGAATAATGGGAGGCAAGCATTCAGGGATTACGAAAGAAACAACCAATATTTTTCTTGAAATTGCTAACTTTGATGGTGCGACTATTCGACGCTCACGCATCAGACACGGACTTTCAACAGATGCGAGTTATCGCTTCGAGAGGAATCTTGATTCGAATCTTCCCACGGAAGTTGCTCGTGAAGTCGCAGTGTTGATTCATGAGCTGACCGAAGGCAAGCTCATGGGAGCGCGTGATGAATATATCGAAAAACGGAAAGAACGAAAAATTGAATTGGCATTGTCGCGAGTGGAATGTGTACTCGGTGTAAAAGTGCCGATTTTTGAGGTGGTTCAGTATCTCGCACTGCAAGGACTGACGGTGAAAAAGATCAATGGTAAGGAAGCGTTCTTTGTCCATATCCCAACTCGACGACCGGACCTGCGAGATGAGTGGGATTTGATTGAAGAAATCGGGCGTATGCGCGGGTATGACAAAATATCAGCGGCCGCTCCAGAGCTTCCTTTCCTCGGCGAAGCTGTGAATGAAAAAAAACATTTTGAACGCCGTACCAAGGAGCTGCTCTCGCATGTGGGTTTTACCGAAATTATGACGTATTCTTTTTATGGCATCGCGGATATGGACGCTTTTGGGTTGGCTCATGCGCAGCATATCGAAATCGCCAATCCACTCAATCCTGATCAGACGCATCTCAGGAAGAGTCTGCTTCCGGGCATACTCTCTAAGGTCAAAGAAAATAGTCGGCACACAGAATCATTCCGCCTGTTTGAGTGGGAAAGTGTTTTTGAGAAATCAAAAGTATCCGAGGTAAGAGAATCAAAAATACTTGCGCTCGCCTCTGTCTCTCGGGACAAAAGTGCTCGCGAATTTGCTCGATTAAAAGGAGCTCTTGAGAATATTTTTGAGAGCGCGGGTGTTCGTGATGTGGCATTTGTTTCGCACGTGGTGCCAGCGGGAGGGGATGAGTGGCATCGAACGCAGAGCTCAGATATTCTTGTGGGAGGGAAGAAACTTGGGACTCTCGGAACCCTGATGCCGTTTATTATGAAACAGCTCGGTATTGCATCCGGTGTCTCAATCGCTGTCCTTGATGTGGAGGTATTTCGAGAATCAGTAGAGACAGAGAAAATATTTCTGCCACTCCCGAAGTTTCCTTTCGCGGTACGTGATATTTCGCTCGTGTTTTCTCAGCATCAGAAAAGTCAGGCAGTCGTTGAACTGATGAAGGAAGTGGGCGCTCCGCTGCTCCGAAAAGCAGAGCTGTTTGATGTTTTTGAGCGGGAAGGGGAGCGTAATCTGGCTTTCCATCTTTCTTTCGGCGCAGATGAGCGGACACTGACGAGTCAGGAGATGGATAAAGCATTTGATCGTATTGTGTCTGCGGTCAAGGAGCGACTCGGTGGGGAGTTACACCAATAAGTATCTTCCGAAAGACTTATTTTGTGGTAGAATACAGCTTGAACAACAGGCCTTTTTTTCTTGACTTTTTTGCAAAAAAGGTGTATAATTAGGTTTTGTGGTTCTTTTCCAGGACAGGTTGGATTGCCGCGCTTCCGTGTCAAAATGGG
>CAZDRG010000104.1:0-1761 GCA_964508015.1 uncultured Bdellovibrionales bacterium | reverse complement strand
ACAAAAAATTGTGATTGTTAAACTTTTTTCTCTTCTTTATTTGGCTCGCACAGAATTGTTAATGGACTCGGGACGTATCTTCTCGTCTCCACTCCATCGTACGCCAAAGCGAACTCAGAAGAAAAAAACAAAAAGAAACAAAAGCAATCTGTATACGTCCTGATTGCTTACCTAGTATAGCAGTCAAAACCCGTCTGTCAAGCCCTGAGATGTCTCTTGGGCCATTTCGCATTTTCATCGGAATTTTCTCAATAAAAACCCTTTATATAAGGGATTTTATTCATTCTTCAGAAAAAATCTGCCTCCAGGCTTTATTTCAGCCGGTTATTAATGAAAAGAAGGGCAAATATCGGAACAGCAAACCAAACGATTGACGCAATCGGCGAAGCAAAAGCAAGGGCGACATGCTCTGTCACAAAACCATTGGTCACGGTACGCGGTAAGAGTGAAAGCAGCATACTCGTCAACATTCCTGAGACCAGTAAGCTCATCACGATGAGACGCCAGAAAAGATCCGATCCCGCGCTTGAAATATGGAGATCAAAAAGACGCTTATCAATAGCCGTCAGAAAGATAAGCAGCAATCCAAAAATACTCGCTTTTGCGTAATCGGACACCGCGAAAACTGACGCTGGCACAACTGATATAAAGGCTAATGCGATGTAGGCATTAATGAGAATATTAATGAGTTTAAAACGTCCAAGAAAAAATCCGAGTGCCAAACTTAAAGCCGCGAACAAAAAAAAGAAAGACAAATCAGCCGAAACATCTGGCGAAAGTCCAGTAATATTTTCTAGAAATGGAATCCCTGCCATCATAAATCAAATACCATACTTCTCTTCCCTGAAAAAATGAGAGATACGCCGTGAGTGTATCACTCCTCATCATAACACGTCAAAAAATGTAGCATCGCAGTGTCAAGTTTACACTCGCCAACTCAGAGAGCCTCTCCAGAGGTGTTTTCCCTCCCATCCCTAGTCCATGGTGTTTTTTCTGGTAATTGTAGTTATGTAAAAAAAGATTCAGTCGATACTGCATAGCTTCGAGTGGTTCGGAGGCATCGAATCCATAGCGGAGACATTTTTCATTGAGAGTCCGGTGGAATCGTTCAATCTTTCCATTCTTTTCGGGACAATACGGGGTATTGTTCCGAAATTCAATGCCATTCATTTTCATGAAATCTTTCACGATATTGGCTGTGAATTCTTTTCTTTGATCGGTACGTATTTTCTGAATGTTGAAAGGAGCTCTTCTGAGTACCTTTTGAAGAAAATCACGTGTATTCACCGCATTGGCTGTCTCATAGCTCCATGCAAAGACCCATCTGGAAGCATCATCAATGATAGTGTAGATGGCTTTTTCTTGTTTGTAGACAAAAGTATACTTGGTATCCATTTGGAGCTCTTTTTCTGGTATCTGATGGGAGTAGAGTTGTTTCTTCCGCTGACGCTTGGTAGCTCCGTATCTTCCTGTGTAACGAGTATCGGTTCGTTTCAAGATACGAGATAGATGGTGGTCGGATGAAGCATAACCTGATACTCATAAGCCGGTCGATCATGCAGAGTCTCTACTCCATCATTCCAAATTTATGGCAGTATACCCGTAACCAAACAGAGTTATAGCAAACACTACTGCCAGCACCCTCCACCAATATGTTTTCTGTTCCAGAGATTTTCCCTCTCACTTCTCCCCACCCTGTCGCAATGTCTTGGTATCCCACACAAGTTTGGCGAGACTGATGAGGACAAAGAGTACACTCAG
>CAZDRG010000103.1:0-1763 GCA_964508015.1 uncultured Bdellovibrionales bacterium | reverse complement strand
TTCGGATTTTAGGGTTAGAAATGCCTGAGAAGAATTCTGCTAAGAAGAAATAAGATTATGGCGATTCAGAAAACAGGAGTGAAAGAAAAGAAAGGGCAGCTGATAAAAGCAAAAAAGAAAGCCATTCCAGCAAAAAAGAAGATGAAAGCAGGGGACGATATTTCGGTGAAGGCGCTTTTGGCGCATAAGAAACTGCGAGGGAAAATTAGTATCACCCCCAAGGCCAAAGTAGCGAACAAGGTTGATTTAAGCGTGTACTATACTCCTGGAGTCGGAGCGGTTTCTTCTTTCCTTGCAAAAAATAAGGACAAAACGCGTGAGTATACCATGAAGTCCAATATGGTGGCGGTAGTGTCAGATGGTTCAGCGGTGCTCGGACTTGGGAATATTGGTCCTGAAGCTGCTTTGCCAGTGATGGAGGGGAAAGCAATGCTGTTTAAGGCTCTTGGTGGAGTCGACGCGTTTCCTCTTGTGTTGGCAACGCAGGATACTGAGGCAATCATTGCGACGATAAAAAACATCGCGCCGGGTTTTGGTGGGATAAATCTCGAAGATATTTCGGCTCCACGTTGTTTTGAGATTGAAGCTCGGTTAAAAGAAGAATTGAACATCCCAGTCATGCATGACGATCAGCATGGAACGGCATTGGTTGTGGTAGCAGGGCTTATCAATGCACTCAAGGTCGTCAAAAAACAGCAACACCACATTCGTATTGTGGTGGCGGGCGCTGGCGCAGCTGGACAGGCTATTGCGAGGCTCCTTCTCCTTTTTGGTGTCGGGGATATCCTAATGGTTGACAGTAAAGGCATTCTTTCTCCGACACGCTCCGATCTTGATCGACATAAATTGGAAATGGTACAGCTGACGAATAAGGAAAACCGCTCGGGGACGCTTCAGGATGCTTTTGTGAGTTCTGATGTCTTCATTGGCGTGTCTCAAGGAGGAACAGTCAAAAAAGAGGATATCGCTCGGATGAATAAGTCGCCCATCGTGTTTTCCCTTGCAAATCCCGTGCCAGAAATCATGCCAGCGGAAGCAAAAGCGGGCGGAGCGACTGTTGTTGCCACTGGACGATCAGATTTTGACAACCAGATTAATAATTCGCTTGGATTTCCGGGAATATTTCGGGGAGCACTCGATCACGGAGTACGGGATATCACGGATGAGATGCTTCTGATGGCTGCCAAGAAAATTGCTGCGCTGGTGAAACAACCAACAGCCAAACAGATTATTCCAAGTACCTTTGATCCGCGTGTAGCCAAAGCGGTTGCATCGGCGATTCGCTAGAGCGTGTTTCTGCGAAGTGAGTTTGAGAAAAGAATGGCGCATAAAGCGTCATTCTTTTTTTGTGATGACGTGATATACTGGACGAAAGAGTTTATGTGTATGGACGAAAAATAAAAGAGTTTTATGGAAGAAAAGGAAATCGTGTCAGAAGTGACAAATCAAGAAGATACAGAGCGAGACAAAGCGCCTTCTCGAAAGTCTTCTCGAGAGAGTTGGTACGGAACATCGCTTCTGATGGTATTTATTGTAATCATTTGCGCCTTGTTGGGAGCAATCGGCTGGTGGAGCTATACGCGAGTGTACCTCTTGTCACAACAAGAGAAGGCCTCTATTTCTGGCCTCTCACAGGAATCATTGCAGCAAGGTGAAGAAGAATCAGCCCTACCAACAGTATCTGACATCCCAGCGGAACTACCTCAAGAAGAAACTCTTGATATGAAGCAGGAGTCTATTCTTGTCTTGAACGGTGGTGGAGC
>CAZDRG010000102.1:0-1771 GCA_964508015.1 uncultured Bdellovibrionales bacterium | reverse complement strand
TCAAGACCTCCGACAATTCCTGGTGTTGCCAAAGACCCAATCAGAAGAAAAACAAAAATACCCCAAAACCATTCTGATTCCTCGATAATATTATCAAATCCCTCCAGAAAGAAGAGAAGCTTTCGTTTGCGTATTTTCTGTATTGATTGAGAAAGTCGAAACTCAGCCATCAGCTCATTTTTTTTGATACCAATCAAAGGCAAGTATGAAAAAATCAAGCCGCATCCGGCCACAATAAACATCGGCCAGAAACCAAAAAAAGGAATTACTGCTGCGCTCACCAGTGGTCCAGCCACACCAAAAATTTTCGGCAAAGCAACGAAGAGGCCTAGGTCACTCCCCATCTTTTTCTCTTCGGCGTGTTTTACAAACAAAATATGGAGTGGCATCCAATACGCAAACGTTGCTACGCCACCCAGTGCCGCTACAACGGGCCAGGCAAAAGAAATCTGTGGAAGAAAATTCAGAGTCAAGAAAAAAACTATCTGCGGAAAATAAGATACCCGGAGTGTCTGCGCCATCCCCCATCTCCTCATTGCAAGTGGACACACCGTGAGTCCGAAAGCCAGTCCGAACAGATAAAACACCACAAAAAAAATAATTGTGTCAGCCAGTGAAGAGCCATGCGTCAACAAAAAAATCGGCACGTACACCCCAACAAATGATAGCGCTACTGAATGTAATGTGTGAGCCAATTGTATCTTATGGATATCTCGACTCCATGTAATCCCAAAAATTCGCATATTTCATTTCTTCAAATACTGATCGAGCGTGTAGATCCAGTGCTCGTCATTCTCCTCGCCCCGCTCGCGAGCCATGATTTTCTGATTAAAGAGCCAAGCGAGATACCCCGAATCATCATGTGCTACCTGCTTCACTTCGAGACCGGCATATTTACCGAAATTAAATTTGCGCATGAGAATGGGACGAGAAGAAATCGCAAGCATTTCTTGGAGCACCGCTTCTTCACTCCCTAGAGTCACGAGCATCTCCTCAAAATAGCGATCAAACAAGGCCATGAGCACACGGACATCTCCGAGCGCACTGTGCGCCGCGGCATCATCCACTTCAAGATCAAAAAAATACCGCAAATACTGCAGGCTGTACTTCGGTACTGTACCAGATACATCGAGATGATGTGCCAAGCGAAATGTATCAATACTCTGTGGCACCGCGAGCCCCTCCCTCCGAAGCATCTCGATATCAAAAGGAGCGTTGTGGGCGACCAAGATATTGCCGTCCGCCAGTATTTGCTCAAGGTGCGTGAAAAGAGATGAGTCGAGAAAAGGCTCCCGATCAGCCACCATACGATTAGTAATATGTGTCACCACCATCGCATCAATACTGATAGGCACTGGGGGCTTAAATATTGCTTCGTGTTCCTCCGAAGCGAAGTGATACGCGACCTGACACAAACGATCTTCCGGTCCTGTCCCGGTCGTCTCTGTGTCGAGAAAAAAAAGTTGATTCTTGTTCATAGTAAAAAAATGCTTATGCTGATACTCTCATCCCTGACAAATCTCCAAGGAAAACATTCTCATCATACCATTCTTCATCATACCCCTCATAGCCGTCTCTGATAAAAAAAGTGGCCTCGCTCTCTCAGGCTTGTCGCAAACTCCTTTTTCCGGTATGGTGGAGTTTCTTGGATTCCCTCTCAGAAATGGGTAAAATCATCATATATGCTCCAGACTGCAGAAATATTGGAACGCCTCCAAAAAGGCAGTCACCCCCGTGTGTATGTCAATGCCTGCACCCATGGGAATGAACG
>CAZDRG010000101.1:0-1850 GCA_964508015.1 uncultured Bdellovibrionales bacterium | reverse complement strand
CGACGCCAAGAATCCAGACAAACACATCATTTAATTGCCGAAAAAAAAGTTTGACCACCCAGTAGTCTCGTTTCTTTTCAATCGTATTTTTTCCGTATTGCGCGAAACGTGCACCTATCTCTTCTTCAGAGAGTCCATTGGTCCCTGTACCAAACAGAGACAGTATTTCCTCTGGCTCATACTGATAAAATGGTCGGTGTTCTGCCATATATTTTTGAGATATCCCTCATTTGACGGGAAAGAGGAAATAACTTACGCTACATTGATTCTTTAACATCTCTATCATACCCCAAACAGGATAATTTTTCCTGTTTTCCACCCCGCCTCACGGCACCACTCACAAAGGAGATACACCATGACGACCCCGCAAGAATATCGTAAAATCATTCAGGATACCCTCCGCGCCTGCGGTATCACCATACCTGACAATACCAACTTGAGTTATCTTCGAGTCTCTGTATCTTTTTGTCGATACTCTGGATCGATGAATCCGCCCGAAAAAACTGGCCCAATCAAGATTCGAGCGATTTCGGTGTCATACGACGGCGTTGGCGTAACAGCTACCTTTGACCTCGAGGGCAACCAGAAACTGTCCCTGGTCGCCGATCCGAAGGGACCGAAAACGGGTATCTTCAGTACTTCTGATGGGATGAACATATACAACTGTTCATACGTCTTCTCCGTTGCGGATAATGACGACGTCGAGTGGGCAGCACTCTGACCCCCCAGGCCTACCGAGCCAATTCACTCTGAAAGCCCCGCCCCTCACGACACCACTCACAAAGGAGACTCACATGACCCCGCAAGCATCCTCTTCATCCTCCTTCATTCAAGGCGTTCTTGCTGCTTGCGGCGTTTCGATTCCTGCCGCTGATTTGTCGGAGCTCCGACTTGTGAGGTATCCTACGACACAGTTGGTGGAGAACATCAGAAGACTGGTCCGCTCGAAATATCAACCATCACAGTGTCGATAGGCACAATGGGCTTGACCATCACCTTCACCTGCACCAACGGCAGTCAACTCCTTCTGTGCGCCGATCCATCAACTGCAATACCACTCATCTTTTGTACTCCTGACTCGCAGCATCAGTTCGGCTGTCAATATAATTTCTCCGTCGCTCCGAACGGCGAAATACAGCCTGAGCTCGATTTCGTAGCCGGCTGAATCGGGCGGACATCTCCTGCCATCTGAAATCCTCCGTGCGCGCAGTACCCACTGCCGCGCGGTTTTTTCTTTTTTGAATACTCTCCAATCTACTTCTCGCCAAAATCTTACGGCTTTGTCTCTGGGGAAAATGAATTACTGGATTCAGGGTACGATGCATTGACAAAATCAGAATATGTACTAAAATATATCAATCCGTACTTTAACATCGGATTTCTCTAGAGAGCTTTCGTTCTCGTTTTTGTGCTCTCTTCTCCAATATCATTTCTCAGAAAAAAGGATGCCCAAATGAATCTTCTGTACATTTTCGCCATATTCGTCGTCCTTCTCGCGAGCGCCGGAATCGCTTATGAAATCGCTTTGATTTGCCGGGGGACCAAGATTCACAAGCCAGCGGAAGTAATCGACCAGTCGTGCCGACATCCAAAAAAGACCACTCGAATTTTCGATGCAACCCTAGACGGTCAAGCCTTCAGAATTGCGCTGCATCTCTGTCCAGATTGCAGGCTGGTTATTCAACCAGACACACCAACTATAACGCGGCTCACACCCGAGGATCTCGGGAAAATTCGAGCATCGCTCACGTCCGAAGGGTATGACGTTTCTGCTCTACCCAATCCCGACGCCTGAAAGGAACATGTTCATGACTTGTCAGCATACCCCGGGAAACATGACGTTAATCGTC
>CAZDRG010000100.1:0-1961 GCA_964508015.1 uncultured Bdellovibrionales bacterium | reverse complement strand
ATCGTCTCATTTCGGTGAGATACAGAATCCGGCTTATAAACCTATCCTGGAAAAGCATCGAAAGTAATTTCGTCGCGAACATTTATATGAAACGATCAGAAATATTTTTTAGCGCGATGCAGCTGCCGATCGATATTATAATGATCACGCTCGCTGCCTTGAGTGCTTACTACGTGCGCAATATTCCTCAGATTCTTGCTCTCCGACCCAAGCTCTATGACCTTACGCTGGGGAGTTTTATGGAAGTCGTGCTTTTTGTCGCGCCTATTTTTGTTCTTATCTTTGCGGTTGAAGGACTCTATCAGATGCGGACGACCCGTCGCTTCTGGCAAGAGGCATACCGGGTTTTCCAGGCGACTTCACTCGTTTTGGTTATTGTTATTGTAGCGATTTTTCTCAAACGTGAATGGTTTTCGTCACGTTTTATCATTCTCGCCGGTTGGGGATTTACAGTATTGTATGTGATCACCGGGCGCTACCTGATCGCTCGTATTCAGCGGTATTATCTTCTCGCGAAGGGAATGGGAGTGCATCGAGTATTGCTCGTGGGGACCAATGGCAAGATGCAAGCCGTCAAACGTTACTTGTCCGCTCATCGGGAACTTGGGTACAAAATGGTTGCGCAAGTCTCGGGCATCTCACTTCATCAGATTAAGGAAATACGTCGGGAGAAGGGATTGGACGAGGTCATCGTGTGTGATTCGACTTTGACGGACGATGAACACGAGAAATTGCTCGACTATTGTCAGATCAACAATGTAAGCTATCGTTTTATCCCGACGACTCTGCAGACGGCGCGTGTTTCGATGCAGGTGGGTATCTTGAATGGTGAACCGATTATTGAATACCATCACACACCGCTTGATGGATGGGGTAAGGTCATGAAACGAATCTTTGATCTCGTTGCCGGTTCTCTTCTGACACTTGTTGCTTCGCCAATTATGGGCATTATCACACTGCTTATCCGGATTGAAGATGGTGATGGTCCGGTGGTTTATCTGAATGAGCGAGTGGGTCAAGACGGGAAGAAATTTTTCGTGTACAAATTCCGCTATATGCAGTGGCGTTGGTGTACCGACAAAGCGAATCCAAACTACAAGAAGGCGCTTGAATACGAACAGGAGCTGATTCAGACGCAGAGTGTCCGTAAGGGGCCACTGTATAAAATCAAGGATGACCCGCGGAAAACGAAGATTGGGGCTTTTATTGAACACTATTCACTCGATGAGTTACCACAGTTTTTTAATGTCCTCAAAGGGGACATGAGCCTGGTGGGTCCACGTCCACATCAGCAGCGTGAAGTAGATAAATACAGCGAGTATCACCGTCGTTTACTCACTATCAAACCAGGTATCACTGGCATGGCGCAGGTCTCTGGTCGCTCCGATCTTCCATTTGAAGACGAGTATCGTCTCGATGTATACTACATTGAGAGTTGGTCGCTGTGGCTTGATATTGTGCTCTGTCTCAAAACTTTCAAGGCACTCATTCGTCGGAGAAAAAATTAAGTTATAGTCTGATTAAGAAAAATATGAATATCCTCCTCAAATGGGTTGTCTCCGCTCTGGCTTTTCTGACCTTGCCACATCTCGTGCCTGGCATCAGCGTGAAGGGATTCGGTACAGCGCTCATCTTGGCTCTCCTCTGGGGAGTGATTGGCATTACCGTCAAGCCGATTCTTGTTATCCTGACCCTCCCGATTAATTTGCTCACGTTTGGTATCTTTACTTTTGTTATCAACGGAGCACTCCTCTTCATGCTCGGGGGATTTATTAAGGGCTTTGAGGTACAGACACTCTGGGCAGCTATTCTTGGTGCTCTCGTGCTTGCTGTCATTCACATGCTCGCACACGCCATCATCAAGACGAAATAGAGGGAGAGGAAATCTTTTCGGGAATGCTCTTTTTGTGGTCAGTAGTTTCTGAAAAGGGACGTGTTTTGATATACTGAGAGGGTGAGAT
>CAZDRG010000099.1:0-2001 GCA_964508015.1 uncultured Bdellovibrionales bacterium | reverse complement strand
AATCACGATAGAGGAGCATTTTTTTATCAATAACGAGGCTATTGATCATCATCGGATTGGCTGGTGTCGTGGTTTCCATAGTAAAAAAGGGTTACCCCCATAGAATACCCTATATTTCCCGCAGATGCAAGTATTTTGTCTTCGTCATTCCAGCCAGGAGCGATGCCTTGAATGGCATCGCGAGTAAAGTTTGCGAACGCGAGGTGGAATCTAGGACAGATACCTGATTCGTTCTGGTACTTTTTGCAGAAAAAGTACCCAAAACTGCCGAAAGCAAATAAACTCGCTTTACTGTTTAGCAACAAAAAGCTGTATTCGTGACGCTCAGACAGTATTTGCTCTCGGACTCTCGTTTCTGTTTTTCAAGAAATCCTCCATTATTCATTTTTCATTAATCATTCTTCATTTGAGTTTCTTCGAAACTCACGAGCCATCCCTCAATAGTCGCAAATGCATCACTATAAAACTCCGGTTTTGTGACATCGATGCCGATAGATTGGAGGACTTCGACTGGTGGCACACTTCATCCAGAGGAGAGAAGTTTCACATAATCATCGATCATCGCTGTTCATTCTCTCTTGTATTTCTCCACGAGAGCGAGGGAGACGAGCATGCCAAACGAATACGCATAGCAATAAAACGGTGTCGAGAAGATATGTGGAATCGCTGACCAGGTGTAGTTTTTCTCTGGAGGGAGAATCGGTGTGATGACATCACCTGCCAGCTTCTGAGATTCTTCATTCCACCAGAGATTGAGTTCTTTGTAGGTCATCTCGCCACCTGCGTGGATATGCTCGTGGACGCGTCGCTCAAAGCTGACATACATGATTTGTCGGTGAATAGAGCCAAAGACATCGAGGAGTTTCTGATTGAGGAGTTCGAGTTTTTCTTCAGGAGAGAGTGTTGCCTGAATTTTTTCCATCAAGAGGGATTCTGAGAAAATACTCGCAGTTTCTGCGAGGACGAGTGGTGCATCGTAGACAGGGGATTTCTGGACTTGTGCGAGGTGACCATGAATAGCGTGTCCGAGCTCGTGAGCAAGCGTAAAGCTATCATCGACGGTATCGGTGTAATTGAGTAAGACGAAGCTCTCGATTCCTTTGTCATAGCTTGCAAAAGCTCACCCTCGTTTTCCTGATTTTGGAAAAGCATCGACTCTGCCCGCCTCGAGCATATCACGCGCATAACTTCAAAATCTCGAATCAAATCCCTCAAACATCTCAATCACGGTTTTGCACGCTTCTTCGTAGGGAATCTTTTTCTCGATTTTGAAAATCGGTGCATGGACATCGTAGCCGTAGAGCTCAGGAAGTCCGAGATGCTTCTGTTTTGCACGGAGAAATCGCTGATAGAGAGGATAAAATTTCTGCACTTCAGACATGAGCGTATCCACGACATTGTCTGGTACTTGTTCGCTGATATTACGCTTGCTCATCACCGTCTTGTAGCCTCGGAGTTCCTTCGAAGAGCTCCAGTTTTTTACGATACCCGTGTAGAGATTGCCGAGTGTGATCTGATTCTGATGGATGAGATATACGCTGTTCATCGATTCCGCAGCCTTGCGACGAATATCACGATTTGGATTCTTCGCGAACGCTCTGATTTCTTCTTCAGTGAGTTTTTTCTCGACTCCATCTTCATCGGTCCAAGGAAATTCAAATGAACTTCGGAGTTCTTCATGCAGACCAAAAATACCGAGTGCACGAGACTTTTTATTGAGCGCTTGTTCGACTTTTTCATCGAGGATATACTGTACATTGTTTGCGGTTTCGATGAGATCATTGCGGTAGGCAGCGAGGAGAGGTGAGCTGGCAAAAGCACGGATTTTATCAGCGCCCAATTCCTTCCATTCTTGGCTCACGAAGAGTGTGAGTTCAGACAGTTGAATACCCAGATATTCGAGTTCTCCCAGCTTTTTCTGAACTTCGGTGTCCTGAGTATCGAGTGCGGAGAGGTATGACAGATAGTGCATCGTCTTCTTGCCGACCATATCAAATGCCT
>CAZDRG010000098.1:0-2054 GCA_964508015.1 uncultured Bdellovibrionales bacterium | reverse complement strand
GGAAGCCGTTGACGAGGAGCCCCTCGGCATCAGACTTTTTGATACCACGGCTTTGAAGATAGAAGAGTTTGTCAGCGGAAATTTTCTCGACAGTTGCTTCATGTTCGACTTGGGCCGAGGCTTCATTGATGCGCATGGTCGGATAGGTATCGGAACGAGAGAGTGGATCGAGAAGGAGAGCATCACAGACCACGGATGTTTTTGCATGAGTGGCACCGCGACCAATGTGCACGAGACCACGATAGGAAGTGCGCCCACCATCTTTGCTAATGGATTTAGACACAATGCGCGAAGTAGTATGAGGCGCCAAATGAATCATCTTTGCCCCGGCATCCTGATGTTGTCCTGAACCGGCATACGCGATAGAGAGGACTTCACCTCGCGCGCCACGGCCAGCCAGATACACGGCCGGGTATTTCATAGTGACACCAGATCCGATATTGCAGTCAATCCATTCCATAGTCGCGTTTTCTTCGGCCCGAGCACGTTTGGTGACAAGGTTATAGATATTTTTACTCCAGTTTTGCACGGTCGTATAGCGGACACGGGCATTTTTTTTGACGAAAATTTCAACGACGGCAGAGTGGAGTGAGCTTGTGCGATAGATAGGAGCGGTACAGCCCTCGACGTAATGAACCGAGCTGCCTTCATCCGCGATGATTAGTGTGCGCTCGAATTGTCCAAAGGCTTCAGAGTTGATGCGGAAGTAGGCCTGAAGAGGGAGCTCAACCTTGACTCCTTTGGGCACATAAACAAATGAACCACCCGACCAGACTGCCGAATTGAGAGCTGCGAATTTATTGTCATGCGCAGGAATCAGTGTTCCGAAATATTCTCGGACGAGCTTGGGGTATTTGCGAACCGCAGTATCCATATCACAGAAAATGACTCCTTTGGCTGAGAGTGTCTTTTCGATGCTCTCATAGACGACCTCGCTTTCATATTGGGCGGAGACACCGGCTAGGAATTTTTTTTCGGCCTCAGGGACACCGATGCGGTCATAGGTTTCCTTGATCTCGGGTGGGAGTTCGTCCCATGTTTTGGACTGAGTATCGGTAGCACGAAGATAATAGGTGATGGCATCGAAATCAATAGGGGAGAGATCGGCACCCCAGGCAGGCAGGGGCGCTTCAACGAAAAGGTTGTAGGCACGCAAACGGAGAGCACACATCCAGGGAGATTCTTTCTTGATAGCTGAGATTTCGGAAACAATCTCAGGTGAGAGTCCGAGTTTGGTTTGATTTACCGAGCGTGAAGGCATAGCGAAACCATACTGGTATTCGCCTACATGTATGTTTTTGGTTGGCTGGTGCTTTGGCATGAGAATTTAAACAATTATGGAGGAAAATCAGATATTTCTCCTTAAAAATCCACAAACCCATTTTTTTCGATGGCTAGAGCGAGTGCCGAACCACCAGAGGCGACGAGGCGACCCTCTTTGATGATGAGTATTTCATCCGGGCGCATGTACTTGAGCAGTTTGGCTGAATGGGTAATGAAAACGAGAGTACTTTCTTTTGGAAGTGATTTTTTCAGAAAAAAAGTGATGGTTTTGAGTGCATCCACATCGACACCAGTATCGATTTCATCAAAAAGAACAAATTTTGGTTCGAGCAAAGCGATTTGGAGTGCCTCAAGCTTCTTCTTTTCTCCGCCAGAAAATCCATCATTGAGTGAGCGTGAGAGAAGATCTTCCTTGATATGGAGAGCCTTGGCTGCTTCTTGAATTTTCTGGTACATCACGATGACGTCGTATTTTTTTTCGAGGGCCACACGGAGAAGATCGCGAACGGAGATTCCGGTGAGCGTCAGTGGATTTTGAAAAGACATGGTGAGACCAAGTAGGGCACGGCTATCAGGAGAAAGATTTTTGATATTTTTTTCGTTCCAGAGGAGCTTGCTGGCACGAGAGAGTGTGAAATTCGGATGTCCCATGATCACGCTAGCCAGGGTTGACTTGCCAGAGCCATTGGGACCGAGTACGGCGTATGTTTTACCGGGTGCGAAAGAAAAAGAAATATCGTGGAGGATTTTCTTTTTGTCGACAGAAGCAG
>CAZDRG010000097.1:0-2076 GCA_964508015.1 uncultured Bdellovibrionales bacterium | reverse complement strand
TACGAGCAACCTGTTCTGGAGTACCACAAGTAACCAGCTCTCCGCCTTTGTCTCCCCCTTCTGGCCCAAGGTCAATAATCCAATCAGCACATTTGATCAGATCGAGGTTGTGTTCAATAATCATGACGGTGTTGCCCTGCGAAGTGAGACGTTGCAAGACATCGACGAGTTTGCGCACATCTTCATAATGCAAACCTGTAGTAGGTTCATCGAGCAGATAGAGCGTACGAGTCGTGCCACGCTTGGAAAGTTCTTTACTGAGTTTGATACGTTGCGCCTCGCCGCCAGAGAGTGTGGTAGCAGATTGTCCAAGAGTAAGATAATCAAGTCCCACTTGATTGAGCATTTTGAGTTTGTCAGCGACCAGTGGAATGTCTTGAAAAAATTCTTCTGCGTCTTCAACCGTCATATTCAAAACATCAGAAATATTTTTTCCTTTGTAATGCACCTGCAATGTCTCCTGCGTAAATCGTTTGCCTTTGCAGACTTCACAAATAATTTCCACACTGGGAAGAAAATGCATTTCGATTTCGAGGGTTCCGCGACCTTCACAATTTTCGCATCTTCCGCCCGGACGATTGAAACTAAAACGTCCAACTTTGTAGCCACGAATACGCGCCTCGGGTGTTGAAGCAAATACCTCGCGGATAATATCAAAAGCCTTGGTATAGGTCGCTGGGTTACTGCGAGGAGTGCGTCCAATAGAGCCCTGATCAATTTCTACAATTTTATCAATATATTCTAGACCAGTAATTTCTCTGTGCGCACCGACTGTAAATTTGGTATGATTGAGTTTATTAGAAATTGCACGATGCAGGACACTATTCATGAGCGTTGATTTTCCTGATCCTGACACACCCGTCAGACAGACCATACGACGAAGCGGAATCTCGACCGTAATATTTTTGAGATTGTTCTCAGTCACTCCCTTGAGTTTTATCTTTGGTGTATCACCATCGACTTTGCGGCGTGTTTCTGGAATTTCAATTTTTGTTTCACCCCGCAGATATTTTCCCGTGAGAGATTTTTTGGCATCACCGAGTTCAATACATTGCGTTTTGTCTGTTTTGGTCCCCTTTGCTTTGGCTTTTTCTGGATGCAAAAGAGTATCAAGCGGTCCAGAATAGACCACTTCGCCTCCGTGTTTTCCTGCACCAGGCCCAATATCTACCACCCAATCACTCACAAGAATGGTATCTTCATCATGTTCAACCACAATAATCGTATTGCCAATATCACAGAGATTACGCAGGGTTGCGACGAGCTGATCATTGTCTTTTTGGTGAAGTCCAATAGTTGGTTCATCGAGCACATACATCGCACCCACGAGCTTCTGACCTACCTGCGAGGCCAGACGAATACGCTGAGCTTCTCCTCCCGAGAGCGTGCCGGCACGACGATTGAGACTCAGATAATGCAGACCAACATTGAGCATGAACTGCAAACGATTGAGTACTTCACGCATCGCAGCCCCAACGATCTCTTGTTCAACTTTGGTGAGTTTGTCATCGATATGCAAAAAGAGTTCCACCGCATCAGCAATAGTGAGATTGGTAATTTGCCAAATATTTTTGTCCGCAATTTTTACAGCCAGCGCATTTTCATTGAGGCGTTTGCCCTCACAAACGTGACAGAGCTCTTCACTAAAAATTTCTTTGGTCCCAAGTCCAGTGCAGGCCTGACAATATCCATAGGGACTATTAAAACTAAACAGCCGAGGTTCGATCTCTGGAAAACTATAGCCATCGTTAGGACAAGAATATTCAGTCGACAGCAGTGTTTCGCTACCATCAGAATAAATAACACCAAGAAGACCATTACTCAGCTCAGTGGCATTTTCAACCGCTTCGGTGAGGCGTTGCAAGTGTTCTTTCTGCGAACTAAATTCAGCATCAGTCGGAGGAATTTTGTCTACCACAATTTCAATCGTATGTTTTTTGTTTTTATCAAGCATGATACGCTCACGCAGACTCTTCATTTTTCCATCAACTCGTACTTCCAGGTATCCGCTGTTATACATATCATAGAGCATCTGGTAATACTCCCCTTTTCGTCCACGGACCACTGGAGAGAGAA
>CAZDRG010000096.1:0-2180 GCA_964508015.1 uncultured Bdellovibrionales bacterium | reverse complement strand
ATCTATGCTTTCTTAGGACTTTCGACTTCGTGTATTTGCCATCAGGGAACTTCATTTCGATTTGAGCCGCATGTCACCGATGCCGATGCCGTGAGTATTGAGATGGAAAATCTTATCCCCATTACGCGTCGGGAGGCATATCAGTCGGATATCACCTATGGAACCAATAATGAGTTTGGTTTTGATTTCTTGCGGGACAATATGGTGTCTGATATTTCGGAAATGGCGCAGCGTGAATTGCACTATGCTATCGTGGATGAAGTTGACTCGATTTTGATTGACGAAGCTCGTACCCCGCTTATTATTTCAGCTCCTGATACCGAGTCGACCAAATTGTATGAACAGTTTTCACGTATTATTCCGCGACTGCACATCGAAAAGGATTATGTGGTAGATGAAAAAATGAAGGTGGTGACGCTCACTGATGAGGGGATGGACTCGGTGGAAAAACTGCTTGGAATGGGCAATATTTATGCTTCCGGCAATGTTGCGTACGTCCATCATTTGGAACAATCGCTCAAGGCCGAAGTCATATTTAAGTTGGATCGAGATTATGTCGTGAAGGATGGTGAAGTGATTATTGTGGATGACTTCACTGGTCGACTTATGCCCGGACGACGGTATAGCGAAGGGCTCCATCAAGCGATTGAAGCCAAAGAACACGTGACGGTACAGAAAGAATCCCGCACACTGGCGACTATTACTTTTCAAAACTATTTTCGTCTTTACCAGAAAATCGCTGGTATGACTGGAACCGCGACGACATCAGCCGAGGAATTTTTCAAAGTGTACAAATTGGACGTGGTAGAAGTGCCGACACATCGCTCGATGATTCGGCGAGACTTACCTGATATCGTGTATAAGACTGAAGAGGCGAAGTTTCAGGCCATTGCCAATCGGGTCAAAGAATTACGAACAAAGGGACAGCCGGTCTTGGTAGGAACAGTGGCGATTGAGAAGTCCGAATACTTGGCTGAGTTACTCGAACATCAGGGTGTTGCGCATCAGGTACTCAACGCGAAGAATCACGAGCGAGAAGCAGCAATTATCGCCGGTGCTGGACAGACGGGTTCGGTAACCATAGCTACCAACATGGCGGGTCGCGGAACAGATATCAAACTCGGTGAAGGCGTGCGTGAACTGGGTGGGCTGGTGATTATTGGCACCGAGCGTCATGAAGCTCGTCGTATCGACAATCAGCTTCGTGGTCGGGCTGGTCGACAGGGAGATCCGGGTGAGACACAGTTTTATGTTTCGCTCGAAGATGAACTCATGCGACGTTTTGGTGGGGACAAGATGAAAAGCATCATGACTTCGCTTGGCTTGCCAGATGACGAGCCAATCCAAAATGGCATTGTTTCCAAGACTATTGAGAGTGCTCAGTCAAAAATTGAGGGTTTCAACTTTGATATCCGCAAACACGTGCTCGAATATGATGATGTTATGAACAAGCAGCGCGAAGTGGTGTATCGCCGTCGTAAGCATGCTCTTGGAGTTGACCGATTCAGCGATGAGACACTCCAGCTCATTGGGGAGGAATTCGAGCGCATGATCGCTTTTCACTGCGTGAATGAAGAGGCGACATGGAATGTGGAGACGATTGCTTCTGAAGCCAATGGTCTTTTCCCGTCGCTTGACGAAAAACTAGCGCTCAAGAAGCTTGAAACGATTCGTGATGATCATTCAAACACCGAGGCCGAAAAGAAAAGCGCATTGAAAGAATATCTCGTGGGAGAAGCGAAGGTAGTCTGTATTGCCAAAGAAAATGATTTCGGATTAGGTCTCTGGCAGCAAATTGAGCGAGCACTCTATATTCGTTCACTTGATCAGCTCTGGATGAATCACCTCGATGAGATCGACTATCTTCGTCAAGGAATTGGTCTGCGTGGATACGGTCAACGCGATCCACTTATTGAATACAAGCGCGAGGCATATGATTTGTTTACTCTGTTGCTTGATAGTGTGCGAAAAACCTATCTCATGACACTTTTGAAGCTCGAACCGATGGGGGCGACACCGGTAGCTGCGATGGTACAGCCATCAGTCAATCTTGAGTTTCGCGGAGCCGATGAAAGTGTCGGGCAGTTTGCTGGTGCGACTACGACAAATGAAGCATCCTCAAGAGAGAGATTAGAGCAGAAACCGATTGTGAATGCCAATACCGTCAATCGCAATGATCC
>CAZDRG010000095.1:0-2220 GCA_964508015.1 uncultured Bdellovibrionales bacterium | reverse complement strand
TCATCATCTCAGCTGACTTGTTGGCATACAAAATCGTCCCATTAGCATCAGTAATCACGATATGGTTAAAACTACTTTCCACTGCCAACTTGAACTTGTTGAGCTCTTCTCTCTGAAGACGAAGTTCTTTTTCTGACTCCTGGATATCCTCAAGAATATTAATGACTGCTCGCTTATTCCGTTCAAGAAAATGATTTCGCTCCTCAAGCAAGGCTAATAACTCCTCTTCACGCGAAAGAGGCTCCAAAAAATCGATGTTCGTACTTTGAAACTCAGTCTGAACCGGTATCAAATGGTCGATACTTGAATTCAGGTCCTGAGGAGATTCATTGGTTTCGGTCATACTTGCTCTGATGGAGTATTCTTCAATCGTTTTAATTCTTCTTTCAGCTCGAGCATCTTTTCCTCTCGTGCCATAAAGACATCATTCATCTCTTCAATATCTCGTGTAAATGCTTTCGACTGAATCTGAATTTCCTTTTCCTGATGAATATCGACTACCACACCGAGATACCCAGCAAATTTGCCTGCCGACGTAATATGAGGAACAGCTGATTCAGACACCCAGACATACCCACCTGCCTGCTTTTGCACGCGATACTCCAAACGAAAAGCTCTCTGGGCTGATCGAGCTTCTTCAATGAGGGTTTTCCGCATACCAAGATCCTCAAGATATACACATTCTCCCCAACTATTTTTTCCAGCGATATGAGAGACAAATTCCTTCGCGCTCTTATTCAGGTAAATATATTCTCCCTTCTCATTTGTCATCCAAATCATCACCGGAGCCAAATTGGCAATCACGTCAAAACGCGACTCGCTCTGTAACGTACGGTCCATCAAAGACTGCAATGACCCCAGCATCTTATTGATATCTTCTCCCAGAGAAGCAAACTCGTCTGATCCTTCAACATTTATTCGGGCGGTTATATCCCTTGAATCTGTCACTCGCCTTACTTCTTTCTCCAGACGCAGTAATTTCTTAAGCACAACCCATTCAGTCAGCAAAAAAACAACCACCGCAAAGCAAATTGATGAAACAACGCCTGTTTTTCCGAAGAGAAGAGATGCTTTCAGGCCGCGAGTAATGATGTGTCCATCATACTGAAGCACAGCGATTAAGGTGGGTTCTCCGAAAATATCTGGGAAATATCGCGTGACAGAGACTTTTTGCTGATCATTCACTAGAACCACCCCGTCCTGCTCCTGAGACAAAAGTGCGAATAGATTGTTCTGTTCCAAGTCCTCCAATCGAGCAGACTCCATTGGCTGAACCGAAAACTGAACGTGCGAAATTGCTCCAACCGCATCAAAGTAATCCTGATGAATCTGCCGTCCAAAATAGAGTGTTCCGCGCGGAGTACCAGAACCGTTACTTCTGACGATAGGACGCGCTGCAAGCAAAAATACATTCCCATCAAGAGAAAGTAATCCAGAAAATGATTCGTTCTGCTTCCGGAAGCGCTCTTCTTCACGAATGTACTTGCTCGGTAATTCAGCAGACTGGTTTTTCTTATCTAATGCGAGTACCTGCTTTTCAAAAACAACATTGCCTTCAGTATCCAGAAAGAGCAGAAAGTCTATTCCAAGCGGTTGAAATGTTTCATCATTCAGATTCGAATCAATGTACGCTTGATTCTGATCTTGCATAAACGCATAACTATCATCCCACTGAGCCCAATCTCGAAGTTTCATCGCGAAAGATTCGATATCACGATTCAAAATACTGAATGAAGTGGCTATTTGAGCACGAGCATCATCATGCTGAGCGGCGGTAAATTCACGGTTCAGATGAACATAAATAATCCGAAATGAAATCGCAAGCAAGACCAACAAAGTACCACTCACAATCAAAAAGACTTTCGCGCGTAATTTCATATCAATCAGCCAATTCCTTGGAAGGAATATATTATCCCTATTTTTATTTTCCGATAATCACGACCACCGAAGCCCCAGTTGTTTCCTTGTTACTCTCTTTAGCCTCCTGGCTTATCGCTGTTGGATATCGCTTGAGAAGCACTTTCTTTACTTCATTGGCCACAGATTCCTTGTGGGGAGCAAAATAAAGAGTCACCCCCGCATAATCTTTCTCCGTATTCCCAGGTGATACTTTGCTAAATCCCTCTTTCTTCAGTAAGGTCACTCCCTCTCCGGCACTCCCCTTAGCTCCACCACCGTTCAAGACAAGAATAGACTCCTGCTTCATATCAAGAGTTTCTT
>CAZDRG010000094.1:0-2257 GCA_964508015.1 uncultured Bdellovibrionales bacterium | reverse complement strand
CCCGCATCGTGAGATTGGGGAGATCGGCGGAGCCGTTGGAGCCAGAGATGGGAGGTGCGTTCGAGTTGTCATGCACCTGACCCGTCCATGTGGGTACGGTGGTCCCACCGCTTGGCAAGGAACATACATTCGTATCGGCATTTGCATCCCCTATCCCGAAAGACCGGAATGCGAGACGAGTCCAAACACTCTCCTTTTGTAGCACCGATCCAGTGCACTGGTTTTGGAGAACAACCCTACACGTTGCGCTCGCCGTCTTGGACGTCCAGCAGACACCAGGAAATCCCGAGGAACCCCCGCTTGGATAAGCGACAAACGATGCATGTCGATCCGTCTCGAGCACATAGTATTGGAACTGATCCAAATACGGGATACTCTCGACAGCAAGATTACTCATGAAATCTCCATAATTCATATCTATCGTGATCTGGAGATTTGTTGTAGAAACCTCGACGCCACTACTTGGCAAATTCTCCTTGAACACGAAGAAAACAAAGTAATCTACTCCAGGAACAATCGAGCCCGCATAAAGCACGTGGGCCGCGATATTCCGAGAGTTCGGGTCATTCGTGTACGAATCAAGCACCGGGGTATCTCTACCAGCATTCGCATTGAGCGGAAAAGTCGTTTCAACCCGATCAAGCTCGATATCCTTGTGCGGACCTTTCAGTACCGACTCGATCTCTATACCGAAATTGCTGTTGCTCCGCAGAATATTGACCGCCTCTTGGTCGAAGCGCACCCGCGTGATGATCCGATTGCCGTAGCCGAAGGTAATGCCGGTATAGGCAGACCATTCGCGAGTACTCGTACTTTCCGGATTGTATCTGGGCAACACTCTCGGCGCCAGACATCCTACATCCTGTATGAAACACAACGCCAAAGTGCAGGGAACATACAGGCACGAAACCAAGAACACGATGATGTATCGCATTTTGATACCTCTCTTGCTGAATTGTTAAGGTGAGCTTCGGAGAATGATTCTCTCCCTATAATCTTGATAGGAATCAAAACTGCGGGGGAAACAATCAGTCGTCCATTTTTCTACCACCATCAAATCGGAACTTTTTCCATCCTCTTCGCAAAATGTGAGCAAGAGCGAGTGCCAACAGACTGAACCCTACAGCAAGAAATTCCGTAAGCACAAGAAAAAATCCGACTATAAAAATATTGAATGGCGCTCTGTAGACCGCCCACGGAAGAGCGTACTCAGTAAAAAACAAATCACCCCTCCATGGATTTCCAAATAAGACTGGGGTATGGAGCATTGCTACCCCGAACTCCCAGAAAAGGAACCAGGAAATACTGAAGACGAACAAGAAACGTACATACAGCCCTAATGGTATTTCGAAAAATAACGAAACAAAAAATCCAGCAATTGGAAGCGCGATGATTAACAATGTAAACACGGCAGTTCCATAGATTACTTTTGGACATTCGATGTCATACGAAACGCCCTTTCCGCGACCGTCATCTATGGTTTTAATTTCACAGGGACATGGCTTTTGCAGGCAACTCACACTTTCACCTCTCATAAATGAAACGTCGACTTTTGTCGTAGAAAAATCTCCAGCCACAAAGAAAAACCCACCAAAAAGAAACATAAAGGCGACTATCCAGCTATATAAAATTTTTTTGTTCATAGTGTCGTGTGGTGAAGCTGTGAAGCTCTATAGAATACTCTCCATAGGGGATAGAAGCAGGGTATCAGAGAAGAAAACCCTTGTCAAAAGCAAATACTTCGTCAAGAGCAAAAACCGACCCCCATGGGTCGGCTTTCTTTTTCCCTCGAGAACTTTCCCTACTGCACCAGTTCCCTTTCATACGAGTGCAGAATCACGCTCGCTCGTTGGCGAGTCATGCCGAAGTGCCGAGAGATTTCGAATGCTTTCACTTTTTCGAGGATCATGGATTCGAGCTTCTCCACGCCTCCCTTCTCTTGGTACTTGGCATTAAAGAACGATCAACAAAATCTATCGGCGCACTTCACTTGTTCCATGCTCTGTTACTCCGGTTCGAAAGCAAAAACGCCTGCCTGCCGGTAGGTGTAGCTTTCTTGGTTTTTGCATGAAAAAGAAATCCCCAGCACCCTTCTCTTGTGATGGGCTTTTGTAAGAAAAGGGATTTCGGAACATACGTTTCCGCAAGAAATTCATCCCGAGGAATTGTCAAAGCAAAGCGAGATCTAATCAATGTCATTGACAAAAGAACGTTGGAAAAACGAGGAAGGAGATGCGAAAAGCGCACTCACGGAAAA
>CAZDRG010000093.1:0-2303 GCA_964508015.1 uncultured Bdellovibrionales bacterium | reverse complement strand
AAAAAGGCAGTCACCCCCGTGTGTATGTCAATGCCTGCACCCATGGGAATGAACGGGTGGGCGCACGTATTCTCGAATCATTACAGACCATATCTCTTCTCAAGGGAACCCTCGTAACAAATATCGCTCACAAGGAAGCTTTTGCTTTGGGAAAACGCTATATCGATCAAGATCTCAATCGCGTGTTCCCAGGAAAACCAGATGGCGATACCGAGGAGCGACTCGCTCACGAATTACTCCCGCTCATCCAAGCGGCCGATATCGTGCTGGATATTCACTCAACCGAGTCAGGTCGGCATGAGTCTCTCATCGTCACCAAAATTGACGAGTCAACCCAGAACATGCTAGATTTTGTCAACCCGAAAAGAGTCTTGATCATGTCGATTTCCGGAAATCACGCCCTTATCTCCTCGGCAAAAATCGGTATCGCTTTTGAATACGGGTCAGACCAAAGTGAGTCAACGTATCAGGAAACACTGCGTGGTATCATGAGTATCTTGATTGGTCTCGGCATGGTGAAAGGTCACCTGAGACGTAAACGGCGAATCGGTGAATATTACGAAGTGTCTCAAACACTGGAAAAACCAGCAGGGTTTACACTCGAAAAGACGATACAAAATTTCAAACTTGTTCAAAAAGGAGGGACTGTAGCACGCAGCGGTGAACACATACTGACTGCACCACAGGATTTCTACCCTATCCTCTTTGGAAAAAATACCTACACGAGCATTTTCGGATTCATGGGTGTAAAAGTGCCTCGGAATGACATCGTGTCAGAGTAGAGAATTACATGTAGGATATTTTAGATCTTTAACAAAAAGAATCGATGTTCATCAAAGGAGATTACCATGTGGGATCAGTTTGAAAAGTTTTCTTGCAGCACAAAGAATGGCTCGTTGAGCGCAAGGTATATCTGCGCACCAAAAGGCCTCCCGACAGAAACCAAAAAAGAACTGCTTCGCCTGCTACTCCCTGTGGCTTGTGAAGCTTTCCATCAGGATGCAACTTCTGCTTTTTCGAAGGATGTGTATCAACATCTGTTTTCTTGGGAAGGCCTCATCGTCGTCCTGCAAAATGATACTCCCGTTGCATTTCGTATGTGGCAGGTATTTCCTTCTGACCATGGGGGTGTTCTCTATCTAGCAGGTATGTGTGTACGAGCAGCATTCCAGAGAATCGGCATCGGTGAGAGTCTCCTGCGATATGTCATGAACATGTACCTTACGGATCAAAATCGGTACACCGTATTGCGGACTCAAAATCCATCGATGAAAAAGTGTTTTGATGCTGCGGTGGGTGGCCTCTCTTATCCGAATGGCAAACAGCTTCCTCGAGATATCCTGGACGTAGGTATCACAATAGCCCGTCAACTCGGAGACAGAGAATATTACCCAAATACGCTCATCTCTCGGGGTGCGTATCAAGGAAGCCTCTACGGGACCGAACTTGCCTCGGTGAATGAAGCAAGCTATATGGAGGTATTCGGTCAAATAAATCGGGATCAAGGGGATGCTGTATTTTGTATCTGGCGGTCTCCCGCCGAATAAAGAATCAGTAGGGCAAAAAAATGAAAAAGTCCTCCGCCGGGAAATTCTCCGGCGAAGGACTCTTTTTTTACTCAAAATGCATTTCTTCATGCTGCCACGATTTGAAGTGCGGCAGGGGTGACCTGTTGCTGACAATGATCGCACGTAGTGCCTCCGTTCGGCTGTGTCGTTCCTGACGTCCTGCTGTTGCAGTGATTACAGTGGAGTATCGGGCTACTACACACCAGGCACCATCGGGTTCCAGGAGAACGATCTCTGTGAATGATACCAGAAGTGCGAGATTGACACTTTGCGCACCAGTATGTCGGTGCTTGGTCTGAGCTAAACATGTGAACCTCCGAATGTGCAGATTGTGGAAAAAAGGCGAAAATTTCAGATTGTTAACCAGCTACTTTCACCAGCAAGAGTCTAACAGTAAAACTTTGTCCGAGTCAATATGCAAGTGTAAATACCAGTAATATTACGTAAAAATCCTTCGTCCAAAGTCGGCCAGAAGGGTCTCTTCCTATTTCTTCCAACGCGGGGCAAAGCGAATCAGAAAAGTAAAAAACTTCGCCTGGAGTTTCCCGGTCCCATGCTCGATCATGCCTTCGTACGCCTTTCGCTGAAACTCTTTCAGATCATTCCCTTCATAACAGAGTTTGCCATCACGAAAGCAATAGCTACAATATCGTTCATCTTCTCGATTGGTCTGACCATGTTCCTCATCCAAAGGCATCAGACAACTTTCGCAACTTTTCTTCGTACTTGACATAG
>CAZDRG010000092.1:0-2373 GCA_964508015.1 uncultured Bdellovibrionales bacterium | reverse complement strand
AACAACTCCTTATCAAATTTGCTGAGGCCGAGAGCGTCTTTGGCACTACCAGCCTCGAGGAAACCATACAAAGAGAAACAGATGATTACGAAGCTGCGCTCGAGCGAAGGAAAGAAGCGCGTCCGTTACTTAATGCAATCTTTGCGGAATTCGTACGACTCAATGATGATAACTCACACGCTTCACACTTGAGACTTACTGCATGGCATGCGAGCGGACAACTTACCGAACCGCAGTTCAACGAACTCAATGCTCGTCGCAAACACCTCGCTAATCTCCTCGGCGCTCTCAATGGTGGTAAAATCAGACACGATCTCAACACCTAAGACATGTCTCAATCCATTCTTCTCGCGACAAATAATGAGGCTAAAATACTCCGTTTTCGGAAACTCCTCGAGCATGCGGCTCCCGATATTACCCTCCTGACCCCGAAAGAAGCAGATCTTCCCTCAAAGGACATTGAGGAAACCGGCCAAACGCTTACCGAGAACGCCACTCTCAAAGCGCAGGCCTATGCGTCTTCGACCGATTTTCCTATTCTTGCCAATGACACTGGTTTTTGGGTTCATGGTGAGGGATTTATTCTCGCACCCAAAAGAACAGCACTACTCAATCAACATCCATCTACCAATCTCAGTCAAACAGAAATTGCCCAGGCCATGCTCGCATTCTGGAAAGGTGTCGCCCAAAAACACGGTGGCCGAGTCGATGCTACCTGGATTGAATCTTTCGTGATTCTCCATCCAGACGGTACCCTCCACTGTGTCGAATCACGTCGCGAGCTCCTTCTCACTGACCAAGAATTCGGTCAATCACATCCAGATATGCCGCTCCGTGCCCTGTATATTTCCAAGGCCACTGGTAAACCCGCCCTCAACCACACTGAATCAGAAGAGCTCCTCGAGATGCGCCCAGTCATGGATGCCCTTGTCGCTCTCATAGAGACACTCCCGCGTTCACTTTGATTCGAGAGATGATCAGGAGTACACTAGAGCAGATAATTCGTTGCGTAAAATTTGATCTATGACACGCCATATCATCGAATCACAACAATTTGACCGAGACAGTATCAACGAAATCTTTGCACAAGCGGATTTACTCGAACACACACGCGAACAATCCCTTACGGGAAAAATCCTTGCTTCTCTCTTCTACGAACCGAGTACTCGCACTCGGTTTTCTTTTGAATCAGCCATGCTACTGCTGGGTGGTAGCGTCATCACCACCGAAAACGCCAAAGAGTTCTCTTCGGTTTCCAAAGGTGAGACCCTCGAAGACTCCATCCGTATCGTCAATACCTACGTTGATGTCATCGTCCTCCGGCATGATGAAGAAGGCGCATCCAAAAGAGCCTCCCTCGTATCCAAAGTACCTGTCATCAATGCTGGAGATGGAACGGGTCAACACCCCACATAAGCTCTCCTCGATCTCTACACCATACAACGTGAACTCGGCAAACTCGATGGCATAAATATCGCCTTTGTTGGCGATCTCAAACACGGCCGGACCATTCGCTCACTCTCCTATCTCTTGGGAAATTATTCTGATATCACAATAGATTTTGTCTCTCCTCGAGGACTCAAAGTGGGTGACGATATCAAACAATACCTCACCGAACGCCACGTGAATTTCCGAGAAACCGAAGATCTCGACGCTCTCAAAAGTTCTGTCGACGTTCTCTACCAAACCCGCATTCAGAAAGAACGCTTCAAAAACTTGGATGACTATCAAAAATTCAAAGGCTGCTATCAGATTGATCGAAAATTCGCCGACGAAATGAAAGCACAATCCATCATCATGCATCCCCTGCCACGTGTTGATGAGATTCTTCCTGAAGTCGATGACTCCCCTCGTGCGGTCTATTTCAAGCAAGCACACTACGGTCTTCTCATTCGTATGGCTCTTCTCAAGAGGCTTTTCATTTCTTAAGCCATCTCCTCTCTTCGTTATGACCAAAACACTCATCTTCACCTTTCTCTTCATTGGAAGCATCATCGGAGGCTATATCCCTCTTCTCTGGGGTGGGAGTGTTTTCTCTTTATCCTCGGTACTCTGGAGCACTCTTGGTGGCTTTGCCGGAATCTATGTCGGCTTCACCATCGGCCGAAAATTAGACTAGAAGCAAAAGAGTTATTTCATGATGAAAGAAGTCTGAATTTGCTTTTGATTTTTCGTGCAAAAAACGCTAGGATGTGAGTAGGATAAAAACACAAATATCATTCTCAATTCTATGGAAGTTCTCCTCTCATTCATCAGTACTCTCGGACTCGTCTTGGCAGTCGGCTCCTCTACCTACGCCATCACTTTTTTTCAACAATCTATTCTTGATGGTCGAATCGATAAAACTGAACAGCGATTCCTCCATACCGTCTA
>CAZDRG010000091.1:0-2395 GCA_964508015.1 uncultured Bdellovibrionales bacterium | reverse complement strand
TAAAGGTAACCTTTTATTTTGATCAGGTGTCCTAATTGAGGGGTGAATTAAGGATCGTTCATTTTGTATACTATAGCAAATATAACTAGTATTGTCAACTCCAATGCCTTCCGTTCCCTCTGCTTCGCTCTTACCGCCGATGCTCCGTGCACAAAAAAACCACCCCTCTTATCGGGTGGTTTTTTGGAAATATACTGGATTCAAATCAGCCTATTTCTTGTCCTTCTTGTCTTTCTTATCAGCCTCGGCTGCTGCTGAAGTTTCTTTCACCACTCCCGCAACTTTGGTGACGTCCATTTCGGCTTTCACTTCCAGTGCCGCCATATCAGCGTCCGTACGTGGTGCTTCAACCAAAGCCAGAACGGTATCGGCTTCGGTCATCACCTCAATTGTCTCACCGAGTGCCAGATCAGAGACTTTAATTTGATCATCAAAGGTCACCAAGCTAGAAATATCAACTTGGATAGAATGTGGGAGATTCTTTGGCAAACAACGAATCTCAACCGTCTCAAGTGTCTTCACCAAAATACCACCCATCTCCCGAACTGCTGGTGCCTCACCGATGAATTCAAGTGGAATATCAGTTTCCAATTCCTCATCCATATCTACCTGATAAAAATCCACATGCGAAACACGATTGGAGAGAGGGTCCAACTGCACATCATGCACCAAAACATTGAGTGCTGGTGCCTTACCAGTTGCAAGGGAAAAAATCGTGCTCTCACCAGTAGCGTGAAAAATCTTGCCAAATTCAATTGCGTTCACCCAAAACATTTTTGGAGCAACATCGTGCCCATACAAGACTGTTGGGATAAGACCGGATTTCCGGGAACTATTGAGATTTTTTCCAGCTGCCTCACGAGGAAGAGCTGAGAGCGAAAGCAAATCGGCCATACAATTATTTCCAAACGATTATTATAATCTAAAAAAATGCTACCCAATCAATTCTTCAACGCCACCCTGATACTGCTTAAAAAACTGATGCGCAGCAATGACTTGATCTGCTGAAACAGGTTCCGCAGAAAGAGCCCGTTTGGCCTCCGACTGATCCAGATCCGTCAGAACTCCAAGACTCACCATTCCAAAGGGCGTCACTGATATCGCGACCAGTGTTTTACCGCCACAATGTTCACAAGTCACATGCAGCATCGTCTTCTTCTCCTCCTCGGCAACTGGGAGCATACGCAACCCGCGACGGTGTTTCTTATTACACACCGGGCAGCGCGCAAGTGGCTCCAATTGTTCCAAAGGAAGCGACATAGCTGAAAATAGCTCAAAGAGCAGAAAAAAGAGTAACCCCACCCTATCATTTTGAAGCCATTCCGTCAACTCAATGCCCACATTAGGCACTTGCTCCTTTCATCCTGTGGATATACACGAGCGCCAGAACCCAATTCATATCGCATTTAGACATCCAGGTTTTTCACGTACTTGGCATGAGCCTGTATGAAACGACGTCGTGGTTCGACTTCGCTCCCCATCAAGACATCAAACAATCGATCAGCTTCTTCCGCATCCTCAATCGTTACCTGAAGCATGAGCCGGGTGTCAGGGTTCATAGTCGTGTCCCACAGCTGTTCAGGATTCATTTCACCCAAACCCTTATACCGCTGTATCGCGATACCTGAAGCAAGTACTTCTCCGTCGGTTCCAGAAGCCTCGACAACAGCTCCTTCCCCCTCGGCATCCTCTCCAATATCCTTTGCTTTCCCCTTCGCTTCCAGACGTTTGGCGGCTTTACTCAGAGCGGCTTGTTTCATATCTTCCATGACGCTCTCTTTCTCTTCATCTGTATAGACATACCGAATGTCTTTCCCTTTCTGCAGACGATACAGTGGAGGTTGCGCAATATAGATATACCCTCCTCGCACCAACTCTTCAAAATAGCGGTAGAAAAATGTCAGCAGAAGCGTTCGAATATGTGATCCGTCGACATCGGCGTCGGCCATGATAATCACCTTGTGATAACGCAAACGCGCGAGATCAAATGTTTCACCGATGCCCGTTCCAAGAGCGATAATAATCGGCTTGAGGGTATCGGACTTCACTACCTTGTCGAGCGTTGTCTTTTCTACATTCACAAGTTTACCGCGAAGAGGCAGAATGGCTTGGAATTGACGGTTTCTCCCCTGCTTAGCTGATCCGCCAGCCGAATCACCTTCGACGATATATACCTCTGATTTCGAAGCGTCCCGAGTGGTACAATCAGCCAATTTCCCTGGAAGAGTCATCCCCTCAAGAGCACCCTTACGAATCACCGCATCCTTGGCCGCGCGTGCCGCAATACGGGCTCGTACGGTTAAGAGGCATTTCTCAACCATAAGTTTCGCATCGGCTGGGTGTGTTTCCAAGAAATCATTCAACCCTTCCGCTACGACTTGCTGCACAGCACCAC
>CAZDRG010000090.1:0-2419 GCA_964508015.1 uncultured Bdellovibrionales bacterium | reverse complement strand
CTGATTATGCGATGCTTGGTGGGAGTGCGGCTTTGCCCTCGTTTATCAGGGAAGGGTGGCCGGGGGGTATCCACCCTGATATCTACGAGGGCACGGGTCGGAACAGAAAGAGTGTCATTCCTTTTTCCGCGCAATAAGAAAGAGTGACTTCGTCACACAATATTTTTCAGAGCGTGCCGTGATGCAGGTGGGCCCGACGGTCTGTACTCGGATCCGACGGGTCGCCCTGCAAAACCACGGCACACCACTATGACCGCTCTACCGTTTGATACCTGGTGTCGGCTGGTGGCCGGGTGGGTTTCGGTACCGGATCGTGCCCACCACTACGAGGCGAGCTGTGCCGTTTCGGTTCTGCTCGCTGAGAGGGGCACGCGGTACCGAGATCCCGCACGGTGACCGGCTGTTCTTTGGGCCAGGCGTCGAGTGGCACTGCGTTTGAGGAAGTAGAAATGTTTGTTTGGTAGGAGCCAAGCCCACACCGACCGGAGGGAGGCGAGCGTAGCGAGAGAGGAGCGGTAGCGACGTGGGCGGTGAAGTGGCAGGAACGTTTGCAAAGTGTTATTTGGAAGAACCAAGAAATATGCAGTATACTGTCAGTGGACACAGATTTATCTTTCAGAGCGGAAGTGATGCCTTTTGGCATCGCTTCGGTGAAAGGGCGACCTTCGCTACAGCTCTGAAAGGATCTGTGTCCAAGCGAGGTCGTCCTTTTATGTGGAAAAGCATGGATCCTTTTCATCCAAAATTTAGATACAAAGGTGCAAAACCGTTTTGGCTTTGGACCACCGGCGAATGGATTTTTTATACTTCTCTCATCATCGTGGGTTGGATCATTATCATTTTGAATGATTTATGAACTACATCATTTACGCGAGAAAATCTACCGAGAGTGAGGACAGACAATCTTTGTCTATTCAATCGCAAATCATTGAAATGGAGATAATCGCAAAACGCGAAAACCTCCACGTCGTGAAAGTTTTTCAAGAATCAAAATCTGCCAAAGCCCCGGGTCGTCCGGTCTTTGCTGAGATGATTAAATTTATTGAGCAGGGTAAAGCAGAGGGTATACTGTGTTGGAAAATCGATCGCTTGGCACGCAATCCAGTGGATGAAGGCACTCTCAAATGGATGCTCCAAAACCAAACGATCGGTAGTATCAAAACGTTTGATCGGGATTACAATCCTGAAGATAATGTGGTGATAGCCAGTATCGAATTTAGCATGGCCAATCAGTACATTCGTGACTTGAGCAAGAACGTCAAACGCGGTCAGGCAGAAAAAATCCGTCGGGGCGAATATCCAAGCGCTGCCCCGCCCGGCTATATGACAGACTTCAAAACCAAAAGACTGCTCATCGATCCAAAAGTAGCACCCTCAATCCAGACGGCCTATGAACTGTACGCTACCAAACGATGGTCACTGCGTAGAATTGGCAAGAAACTTTCTGCTGATGGCTTCCGATCATCGCGTGGCAACCCGATCAACAAGACGCGTCTCCAACGCATTCTAACCAATCCTCTCTACTGTGGCCTCTTCGAGTGGAAAGGCCAGGTCTACAAAGGGACACATCCGCCACTCATTTCACATAAACTCTTTGAACAAGCACAACAACACTTGTACCCTGAGCGCTATTTGAAACGTGAGGACAAACGATTCTTTATGTTTCGTGGCCTAATGGTCTGCGGTGAGTGCGGGTTGAAAGTGACAGCCGAAATTAAAAAGGGACACACATATTACCGCTGTACCAAATCACGAGGCGCCGAACAGTGTTCGCAACGTTACACCCGAGAAGAAGACTTGACCAAAGCAATCGGCGAAAAATTGAAAGAGGTCGAGTTTGACGAAGAAATAGTCCAGCTGATTGTCGACGCTTCACAGGAAGAATTCTTGAAGCGCAAGGACAATGAGGGAATAGTTGTCAGCCAGTATCAAGAACATCTTGCTCGCGTAACCACCCGAAAAGATTCACTGGTTAAAAAGTTTATCGATGACCTCATCACCAAAGACGTCTACGAGCAAATGCTCTCTCAGCTCACCGAAGAGGAACTGAGTATTGAGGAGAGCATCCAAAATACTGGAAACGAAAACATAGAAACGATCCAGCATATCAAGCTCATCGGAGACTTCGTCAAAAGTGCCCACGATATCTTCAATCGGGGTGATAATATCATCAAAAAAGAGGTGGCTGATTTACTATCTTCGAACCTTGGTATGAAGGACCGGAAAGTGGCTTACTTCAACATCAATGAGCCGTTTGCATGGTTTGTGGAAGATGCCAACACTCTATTGTCCCGAAACCAGACCCTCGAACCGGTATTATCCCACAATAAAAGCAAAACAGCCCCTCTCGGGGCTGGATTACGAACTTGGCGGGAGCGACGGGACTCGGACCCGCGACCTCCACAGTGACAGTGTGGCG
>CAZDRG010000089.1:0-2425 GCA_964508015.1 uncultured Bdellovibrionales bacterium | reverse complement strand
CTGACTTGGTGCAGATGTATTTGAAAGAAATTGGCCGAGTAGCGCTGTTGACTGGTGAAGAGGAAGTCAAGCTCGCTAAAGCAATTGAGAAAGGTGATCTGAACGCCAAGCAACGTCTCACCGAAGCTAACCTTCGTTTGGTTGTCTCGATTGCGAAGAAATATGTTGGGCGGTCGCACAATCTCTCTTTGCTGGATTTGATTCAGGAGGGAAATATTGGTCTTTTTCGTGCCGTTGAGAAATTTGATTATCAGAAGGGATTTAAATTTTCGACATACGCAACGTGGTGGATTCGTCAGGCAATCACTCGTGCATTAGCTGATCAGTCTCGTACGATTCGTATTCCGGTTCATATGGTGGAAACCATCAATAAATATGCTCAGGTGACGCGCCGCTTGGTGCAGGAGCTTGGGCGTGAACCACTGGCAGAAGAAATTGCCGCTGAAATGAATATTGAGGTTGAGAAGATTCGTCACATTCAGAAGATTTCCCAAGAGACAGTTTCTTTGGAAACGAGTGTCGGTGACAGTGAAGATGATTCTGTCTTGGGAGACTTTATTGAAGACACTGAAACGATTATGCCGCATCAGTCTGCTTCACGAAAACTGTTGAAGCAACATATCTCAGATATTTTGGGCGAATTGACACCACGCGAACAAAAAATTCTTCGTATTCGTTTTGGACTCGAGGATGGGGTGACGCATACCCTGGAAGAAGTGGGGCAGGAGTTTGGTGTGACACGCGAACGTATTCGTCAGATTGAGGCAAAGGCTCTGGAGAAAATTCGTGAACATGCCAGCCTGAAAAAGCTGCGAGATTACTAAGTTTCTTTGATCGGGTCTATGCGTCGAAGCGAGAAAATAAAGAAATTTCTGGAGAATCATCCCCGCGCAACAGAGAGAGATCTTCAAGACAAATTTGCTCTCAGCCGCAAAGAAGCTCGGGCTTTGCTCGGGAAAGAAAGCCCCGCCGTGCGTCATATCTCTCGTGTGGCCTGGTGGCAGAAGATACGAAATATCCTGCAGGGTTTTTTGTCTTCCGAGAAAAAGTTTGTGCTTACTCTCTTTGTGTTAGCTACTGTCGTTCGTCTGGCGTACGTATTCTTTTTGGTACGTGATGAGACCTTACGATTGCCGATACTCGACGCAGAGTACTATCTTGAGTGGGCGCGAACCATAGTGAATCATGGTTGGATAGGTAACAAAATATTTTTTACTGAACCATTTTACGCGTATTTTCTTGCGGTTTTTTGGAAGATATTTAATGAGCCTTTTTTCTCCTCCGTGGTTCTTGGAGTTCAGTTTCTACTGGGAGCTTTGTTTCCAGTACTTCTCTTTTGGGTAGGCAAGCGCATGCTCACGAAGCCCATTGGTATGGTAGCTGGACTCATGGCGGCGCTGTACGGTCCGTTTGTGTTTTACGAGGGGCTGTTTCTGAAGACGAGTCTCGAAGTATATAGCCTCCCGATTTTTCTTTTGATGTTTTTTTCGGTTTTCGAAAAACCAAAGCGCTGGTCATTTTTTCTGATGGGAATCGTACTTGGTTGTATCGGGTTGATTAAAGGAAATACGATAATTTTTGCCCCCGTTGTCTTGATGAGTATTGTCTTCTTCTCTCGCGGGTGGGAAAGGAGAGAGAAATGGTTTTTTTCAGTTTGTTTTCTCGCCGGGATGCTTCTTTGTATTTTGCCGATTACCCTTCGGAACTTTGTCGTCGGACATGACAAAGTGTTGACGAACTATTCGATTGGGTTGGTATTGTATCAGGGGAATTGGTGGGGAGGCGATGGTTCAACCGCACGCGTTCCAAGCTTTCTTCGCCCACATCCTCGATATGAAGAATCAGATGCTGTCGGTATGGCGGAAGCGTATGAAGGGAAAGAACTCCTTCCTTCTCAAGTCTCACAATTTTGGATGCGGAAATCTGTGGCGGAAATTATCGCGTCACCAGGACATTTCGTCTCAAATATTGGCTACAAAGTACTCCTTTTGTTGAATTATCGAGAGTACAGTGATAACTACAGCTATGCTTTCTATCGCTCGCAGATTCCATTTCTGTGGGTATTGCCTGGGTATTTTCTCGCGATCATTTGTGGCGGGGTAGGACTCGCTGCACTATTTTCTCGGACATTTGAGCGTGTGATTTTTGATGAGAAGGATAAAGACGCGCTTGCTCGTTTTCGCCGGGCTCGTTTGATACTCGTGCTTTGTTTTGCGGCGTATGTCGCAGTACTCCTGATAACAACCATTAACTCGCGCTATCGGATGCCACTGGTGCCTTTCTTGCTTCTCTTTTCGGCAAGTGGAATCGTGTTTCTGTGGGAGCGATTTCGTGAACGTTCGATGGAAGGTGTGGGGAGTCTCCTTGGTATTGGTGCAGGGGTTTTTCTACTCGTTCTTCTGCCGCTTTCTATTTTCAAACACCT
>CAZDRG010000088.1:0-2437 GCA_964508015.1 uncultured Bdellovibrionales bacterium | reverse complement strand
TTGTTTTTCTTCTGATTGGGTCTTTGGCAACACCAGGAATTGTCGGAGGTCTTGAGGCGTTAGGAGGTGCCCTCTTTGCGCTTTTGGTAGGAAAATTTGCCAATCAGCATGCATTGAAACTTATCCCAGCTGCCTCTGTCGGTCTGATGGTTTTGTGGGCGATACGATTCTTTATTGATAGTCCTTTTTCAGCGTATCTTGCCTCTCTCGGCACTTCTTTCGTCATGACATTGTTTATCGTGACGTATTTTAGTTTGATTTATAAAAAAATCAAGAATGATGATGAAGAGACATTTTTGATTCTTCGGGAAATTCCTACCGTACTTGGAAGACTCGTCGTATTTGGATGTATTTTACTGACTACGAGTCATCCGAAGTATTTTTTCGTCCTTCCTATTTTTGCGATTTCTCTCTTATTGCTTTTCCTATTCATGAGACGCAAGCAGTTAACTGATTTTTCGTAGGTAGAGATGTATGAATATCGAATACGAGAAGCGACGTTTTCAGGAGTATCCACATCTCACGGAAGAGCGTATTAATAATCAGACACCACTGATTGTCTTTTCAGGAAAGAATCCATTCTCTAAGAAGTAGCGTCTCGGTGGTCTTTACAAAATTCCTCATATATGCCACTATCTTATCGGATCAAGGTAGCCAAGGAGGCGTTATTACATAAAGCTCGATCCTGTTGTACCTGTAGTATCCAAGCAAAGCTCATCATAGAACAGCGTAGTAATACGGCTGGTGGTTGAGTAGGGATCCTTTTTGATCCCCTCCGGGGTGTCTTTTGGCATCCCTCCCGGTGTGGCGTGGTCTGTCTCGTCCGATGCTCGTCGGCAGCTTGGGGCGCGTGAAGGGCGGCCCGCAGCAGCGAAGCCCGCGGTTTGTTCGATGTAATCACCTGGCTTTATCAGTCTCCTTGGCTGCTCGAACAGAAAGTTTTTTCCCAATATATAGATTCAGGAGAAGAGGATGAATCAAAGCACGAGTATGAATCCGGCTGCCCTGGATTTCGATCTAGGATGTCTCGGTGGTAAACCGGAGATGATTTTTAATTGGAATGAGGTTCGTGGCAAACGTCGTTTGATTGGAAAGCCCAACAAACCAATGCGCGTTCTCCACCAGAATTTTGAACAGTTTATCCGATGTGCGCTCCGGGCATGCGGTGACCAGGGGCGGGAGATTCTGAGATTTTGGTCGGCGACTGGCTGTGTGAAAGGATCGAATTCTCAAAAGAACGCACTTCGACATCGTTTGGGGCGTTTTTTTACATCACGGATATCAAGGATGCATACCCGAGTCTTGATCTGGAGCGATTAGCACTGTTCATTACGCGCGTGGTGAAGCATGCCGCGTATGAAGAGGAAGTTTCGTTGAAGTTCTTCGCAACGGACCTGCGCAGAGATAGCATTCGTGATGATCCATTTTTTCGGGAGGTGCTCGGACTACTGCGGATGTATTTCTCGGGTTCGTATGGGAATGGGCTTGCTGTTGGCGGTCCAAGTTCACCATTTCTCATGAATCTTTTCTGCGAGGTGTTTATTGACGCTCCACTGCGACGGCTATGTGAGAAGCAGGAGCTTAAGTACGCGCGGTATGTTGATGATCTCACGTTTTCTTCTGAGCTGATTATTTCAGCAGAACAGAGGAGGGAAATCAGACAGATTATCGAGGCCGCTGGATTCCAAGTGAATCACCGGAAATCGCGGGTCCTTGCGCGTTCTATGGGGACTGTCTTCGTGACTCAGGTCGGACTTGCAGAGCAGTCAGGAACTGTGGTCGCGCGGTTGGTGTTCCCTCAGAAGAAGCGTCGGCATTTGCATCGGGTCATTCATGATTACTTGGCACAGCGGACCGATTGGCCGGAGCAGGTGAGTGGATACATCGCTGAATTTCTCTACTACTACAAAGTAGTGGGAGCGAAGACAGCGACGGATCGAAAGACATTTGCCTTGTGCCGTTGGTTTGAGAAAGTTTGGGCGATGAATCGCGATGGCCCAGTGCCTTGGGCGAAGTCGAAGAAGCGATGAGGTGGAGTGTTGAATTTCGGGTACCTAATCAGGCCCGACTTTTTTTTGCATGAGACAAACAAAAGACCACTCCCTTTCGAGAGTGGTCTTTTGAGCATCGATCGCGATTAGGCGAGGGATACGTTGACGGCCGCAGGACCCTTCTCACCCTGTGTGACTTCAAAGGTGACGGTATCGCCAACCTTGAGCTCATTGTAGGCAACACCTACGAGCTCCTTGGAGTGGAAGAAAAGATCCTTCTCCACACCTTCGCGGGAGATGAATCCAAATCCACGTTCCGTGAGCGTTTTGATAGTTCCGGTCATAGTGTTTGCTTCTTGGCTACTTTTCGAGAGAAATCCGACTACATTTCCTCTTGCATTAATTGCAAAGGGTATTGTAGCATAGAAAATTGAATCAGTCAACAC
>CAZDRG010000087.1:0-2470 GCA_964508015.1 uncultured Bdellovibrionales bacterium | reverse complement strand
TGTGTTTCCAAGAAATCATTCAACCCTTCCGCTACGACTTGCTGCACAGCACCACGCACTTCGCTATTGTTCAGTTTATCTTTTGTTTGCCCCTCGAACTGAGGATTATGCAGTTTGACTGAAATAACAGCCGTGAGACCTTCTTTCAAATCATCCGCCGTAAAGACTCCTTCTTTCTCCTTGATGAGATTATTTTTCTTTGCGTAATCATTAAAAGCGCGAGTGAGAGCCATCTTGAATCCAGTAACATGTGTCCCACCACCTAAGTTGACGATATTATTTGCAAAAGCAAAAAGATGCTCTTTGAATCCATTCGTAAACTGCAAAGAGACCTCAACATTGATATCGTCTATCGTCTTCTCAACATAGAAAGGTGTCACATTCTTGACTTCCTTGTTCCGATTGAGAAACTTCACGAAAGAAACAATCCCAGAATCAAAATAAAACGAATGCCGACGAACCTTGTAATCCTCCTCAGGACCAGATGCCTCACGCCAGTCTTCGGTATTGATGCGAATACCTTTCGTCAGAAATGACTGGTACCGAAGATAGTCAAGAATTTTTGACCAGCTATATTCTATTTCAGGAAAAATTTCTGGATCAGCCTGAAAGGCAACCATGGTTCCTGTTCTTTCTGACTTTCCGATTGCTTTGACAGAATACCGCGGCTTACCTCGGTCATATTCCTGCTGCCAAATTTTTCCCTGTCGTTCAACCGTCACCCGAGTAACCACGGACAGAGCATTGACCACCGACACACCCACGCCATGAAGACCTCCCGAAATCTTATACCCATCACCATCAAATTTTCCTCCTGCATGCAACACGGTCAACACAGTCTCAAGCGCAGACTTTTTGGTTTGTTCGTGCATGTCTACCGGAATTCCGCGACCATTATCAGAAATTTCCACCCAGTTATCCTGGAGCAGCCGCACATTAATCTCGGTGCAGTATCCAGCCATGGCTTCATCAATCGAGTTGTTGACTACCTCCCACACAAGATGGTGGAGTCCTTCAACGGAGGTACCTCCGATGTACATACCCGGACGCTTTCGCACTGGATCAAGTCCTTCAAGGACCTGAATTGATTTTGCGCCATAAGTCGAACTGGTATTCTTGTCTGCCATAAAAGAATCGTTATGAAATATGCTGTTTCTTTCTCAAAGCCTGTCTCAGTGAAAGCTCAATTAAAAAGAAGAAGACGAGAGCAAGACCGAGGGTCCACCATACCAATGCTCGAGAATATTCGAGAAAGAGTAGCGTGACACAAAGTCCACCCAGAAGACCCGCTTGTTCCAGAAGTCGTCGTCGGCACCAAAGCACTCCTGCTTCACCCACATGTCTTCGATAGAGCGCAAGGAGTCCCCATGCTACATTTCCAAAGACTGCCAAATACAATGACACAAAAAAAACTACTGGTGCCCATGACTTCTCTTCCGGATTCACTCCCAGTATCAGAACCACTAATCCGAGAGTAGACACTAAGGAAAAAAAACGCACGCTCCAGGCAAATCCGGGGAACGACATATTCTTCTTTTTTAAAGCCTTTCTCCGTCTATTATAGCCTCTTTTTGGCAAAAACGCAACGGTGAATTGCTCCTCTTTATTCGAAGAAAACAGCCCTCAGAGGCTTTCTCTGATAAACCCAAAATACCTCTCCAAAGAACCGGCTAGGCGCGAGAGACATATGTCCCTTTTTCGGTATTCACGATAATCATGTCTCCTTCTTTGACAAAAAGCGGCGTCGTGACCTGAAGGCCCGTCTCGAGGGTCACCATCTTATCTCCTCCTGAAGCCGTGTCCCCTCTGATACCGGGTGGGGCATCCACAACCTTAAGCGTCACTTTGACTGGAATTTCAATGTTAATTGGTCTTGCGTTCCAAGTCAGCATCGTCACTTCCACTCCTTCTATGAGATACGATGCCAACTCGCCAATAACATCTGCCGGCAGAGAAAACTGATCATAATTCGACATATCCATAAACGCAAACTCATCGTTCTCACGATAGAGGTATTGCGCTTTTTCTCTCCCCATTTCTGCTTCGTCTACTTTGTCCGCACCCTGAAAGGTGTGGTCAATCGTTGAGCCAGAAAGAAGATTCTTGAGTTTCGTGCGAAGCACTGCTCCGGCTCGACCCATCTTTGAATGTTGGTAATCAAGCACTACGTATGGTTCTTCATTAAAAAGAATCCGCTTACCTGTTTTGATTTCGGTCAAATTCAACATAAGAAAAGACACTGATAAAAAACTCCCAAGAGTCTCCCTTCAGTTTTTTTATTTAACAACGTATGGTACAAGAGCCATAAAACGAGCACGTTTCACTGCTTGGGCCAAACGACGCTGTTGTTTCGCAGACAATCCATGCTTTTTCGGTGGATACATTTTCCCCTGTGAGTTCATAAACTTCCGAAGGAAATAGGCATCTTTGTAATCAATGAGCGCGAGCTTCTTTAACTGCTTGGTTTCTA
>CAZDRG010000086.1:0-2505 GCA_964508015.1 uncultured Bdellovibrionales bacterium | reverse complement strand
AGAGGAGCCCATATTTCAGAATGAGCGAGCTTTGTTTCCTCTTGGTTGATCTCCTCTCTTTCGTTTATCGCTCAAGGAGGTTCCGTTCGAGTGAAATGCGCCCACCCACTGAATCACGCTGGTGTCGATAGACGCTTTGCAAGAGTCCAATCAACACACAAAAAGCGAGTAAGGAGCTCCCTCCATAAGAAAGAAGCGGCGCTGGCAGACCGGTCACCGGCAATACTCCAATATTCATACCAATATTAATCGCGATATGAGTCACAAAAAGAATCAGTGCCCCGACAGAAAGAAGGTATCCGGCGTTATCGCTCGCTAAATCAGCGATTCGGCGAATTCGGTAGAGAATAATCCCATACAAGATAAGCACGAGCCATGCACCAATGAGTCCCAACTCTTCGGCTACGACCGCATAAATAAAATCCGTGTGCCTTTCAGGAAGGAAGGCGAGTTGTGATTGAGAACCATGACCGATACCCTTGCCGAATGTCCCTCCCGATCCAACCGCCACCATTGACTGCAAAACATTGTAGCCACTCCCCTTCGGATCCCGTTCTGGATGAAGAAAAGTATTAATACGGTCTTTCTGGTAGGGAGCCAAAAGAAACCAGGCACCCACAATCAGACAACTCCCAAGCAAAGTCAGCGTCAGCATATGTGAAAAGCGCAACCCGGCAACCAGAATCATCCCCATCCAAATCGCCATCAACACCAGGCTGGATCCAAGGTCTGGCTGTTTCAAAACCAAAAAAATCATGGCCGCCGAAAGAAAAAGCGAAGCGATAATACGCGTCCACTCACCCAGTTCGGTGGTTTTTTTTCGAATAAAACTTGAGAGAAACAAAATTAACACAATTTTTGCAAATTCAACTGGCTGTACCTGAAAAACACCAAATGACAACCAGCCAGATGTCCCACGAACAGTAGAGCCAACGATGAGCAGTACGCCCAACACACCCAGCATGAAAAAATACAAAGGGGTACTCGCGCGCTCAATATGTCGGTAATCCAAAAAAGCCACAAAAAACATCACCGCGATACCCAGTGCCGCGAACACTCCTTGTTTCACAAAATAATTCGTCCCGCCAGCAGAGGAAATGCTCGAAAGAATCAACAAACTCATTCCGATCAACAGGAGCATCGCGGCAAAGAGTATCCAATCAAACTGGAAGAGACGTCGGGACATTTAGGAGAAAAAAAGTGTTGAAAAATGAATAATGAGGGCAACTATTCCCACTAAACCGAGAGCGGCAATAAACGAAGAAGAAAACGATGTATCGCTCTTACCGATAAATGGTTCCGCTGAATGAGCAAAAAGAGCCAAAAGAAAACAGAGTACGGATGGCACACCAAAAATAGACCAAATAAACACCACCAAAAAAAGGGTTCGGATATGTTCCACTCCGAGGAAGATTGAGACGATTCCTGAACCGATAACACCAATCAACAGAAATATGACGGCACTCAAATAAAGAAATTTCTTCTTACTCATACTCCATATGGGTTATAAAAATTCCTCACATGATTATCAATACCATCTTTATGAAAAGAAAGGCTCTGGAGATACGTCTTCATCTCACAGATGAGAACAACTAGAATGGAGTCACAGATGAGGATTGCTTAATAAAGTTTTCTGAATGATAAATATCAGCATCAACAAACATCTCCACATTTTTGACTTCGCCAGGGAAAGCTGTCGGCCAAACGAGGCGGAAGTCTCGCTGACCCTTAGATGGCATAGTCAGCATTTCAGTCGAATTAATAGCTAGTGGTTTCCCAACAACATCGCGCAAGACCACTTTCACGAGCAATGAACGAAAATCGTACTGACTTTCATTGACTACCAAGCCCGTTGCGACTCCGTAACCCGGACCAGATTGAATGCGCTCATATGCCTGTTGTGTCACCATCACTCGTGGTCGCTCGGTATATCCCTGAAAGCGCTCCCAGACTATTTGGGAAATCTCAATAGTGGCCTTGGTCGGTCTTGTTTGCGTGGAAAGATGAAACTCAAACAGGTATTTCGTTTCTTGCGGAAGAATAAATGACGTCCCTGATTGCTGCGCCAGAGAAGTCCCTGCTGCATCCCGAAGGGTAAGCGTGTATGAGAATTGTGAGGCTCCCGCAATATCATTGGGATTATAAATTCTCGCTAAAACATCATAGCTACTTCGATCGGCTGGTACAAATGCCACTTCACGCGTCACGATATCTTTGGCATTCAGCGGCGGCTCACATTGCTTAGTGCATACTCCCCCACAGTCAATACCCATTTCGTCTTGATTTTGCCTCCCGTCAGTACAGGTGGGAGCCACTCGAATGAAAAAATAGTACACACCAAAAAGAATCGTCACGAAAAATACGATATACCCCGACACAATCATTCCCTGTTTGAGTACTCGAGAACCCGCCATACGATAAAAATCTGACCTTTTTACGCTCTCTTTTCTTCAGTATACCACAAACGAAAAACCCCAGCGCAGAACGCCGGGACTTGAAATAATT
>CAZDRG010000085.1:0-2512 GCA_964508015.1 uncultured Bdellovibrionales bacterium | reverse complement strand
TGGTCAGCGTTCCGGTATTAGCATTCGCTGGTGAGAAGTCTTCAGCGGTGGTTCCAGAGCCTTCGTCAAAGCTCCAGTACGCGACCAGTCCGGTATCCGTCGCGGTCTTGAGCGCGACCGAGGCCTTCGCCTGCTGATCCTTCCAGTACCAATACCCGCCTCCTGCCAAGGTGCAGAGCGTGATAATGACTATGTACTGGATGACCCGATGGGCGGTGAGGGACATATGTTATGAAAACATCAAAACTCAAAAACTCGAATGCTCAAAAAAAACTCATGGCTGATACACCTTAACTCACATACTGATAAGACGTGGGTAACTGACCACTCAAAATTTGACTCTCACAAGCCTGACGCCCCATCTTCAACTTTCAGTATACCAGAAAATCCCCCGAATCTTCATCGCGTTTCCCTTACCACGTGTCGTTCCTGCGCTTGCCTGCCTCTGGCAGGAAGCCTGCCCTCAATCACAATCGGGGAGCGGTGAGCCAAGCCTCCTTGTCACCCCCGAGAAGTCGGGGGTCCAGATTCCACGAGTATGGACATTGAGGAGACCGGATTGATTCGATGCTAGTCATCTGCAGTCATCAATCTTATTCCGGTAATGATTTACCTGGGAAAGACCAGGGCCAGTGGTACCTGGATTCCCGCCTTCGCGGGAATGACAAAGAGAGGGAGAGTGAGAATGGCGCGAAAAAGGGGGAGCTGGCAGGAAAGATGAGGGTGGAAATGACAGAGTTGGACGGGAATAATAAAAAAAACAGGACCTATCCACAAAAATAATACTCTGTGCGGCTCATTCATTCACCAATCAAGCGAAAGGTCTCTCCACTCTGGATTTTTCCGTTCAATCAATTTGATTTTCCAGGCTCGATTCCACTTTTTCAAACGCTTTTCTCTTTCCAACGCACTCCTCACATCTTCGGTTTGTTCAAAATACATCAACTTGTCTACTCCGTATTTCTGCGTGAAACCTTCTGTCACTTTTTGTTTATGCTCCGAAAGACGTCGCGCAAGGTCCGAGGTGACACCTGTATACAACGTACCATTCTTCTGACTGGCTAGCATGTAGACAAAGTACTGCTTCTTCATTTCGTTATGTCATTCTCATCTTCTCCTTGTCACCCCCGAGAAGCTTGCCCTCGACTCTGATCGAGGATCGGGGGTCCAGGTGTCACCGGTTTTGATTCGTCTCGCACGGAAAATCACTGGAATAAGACTCGGTGACTCCAGATGTTTTTCCTCGTTCAGTTCGATGTATACACTGTTCATTCGCCTGTGATACCTGGATTCCCGCCTCCGCGGGAATGACATACAACCATTCTGCTACTCTCAGAACGCATGAGTAAGAGCCATTCGGTACGCCTATTTCAACTTATAGTACGTTGCCTTTCCCTTACCAACCTTAACAATTTTCCCGAGCTCAATCAATTTTCTGAAATCCAGGTTTCTCGTAGGTTTGGCACGATCCGTTAATGTGGCATAATCTCTGTCGGTGATATATCCGTTCTCCTGAATGAAGTCGAGTATTTTCTGGTGGTATATTTTCAGAATGATGTCAGGACGAGCCGTCTCTTTTTCCAGTTCTTTTTTTACTCGCAATAATTCATCAATGATTCCGTCAGTGAAGTATTCAAGCCAACTCGTGAAGTCAACCTGATCCCGAACATCATAATAGTTGCCAACCAATCCGACTTCCTCGAAATATCTGGTGACATTGCTGTTGTAGTAGTTTTCAAAACTAAAAAGATTGAAGGTATCCAAACCCATTTTCGCCAACAGAACCTTGGTCGCCAGTCGCGCGGTGCGACCATTCCCATCGATAAAAGGGTGAATGATCACGAATTGCTTATGAAACACTCCCGCCAAAATCAGCGGGTCTACCCCATCCTTCTTTTCCTCCAGAAAATCAAACAAATCCTGGAGCAGAAGCGGTACCTCCTGATGATCGGGTGGCAAATATATCGTTTTCCGAGATCTCGGGTCATTCACGAAAACCGGCTCCTGGCGCACCTGTCCCCATTGATGTCTCGCGATAAGGCCACTCGTCACCATTTTCTGAATCTCCATAACCCACCTGGTATCCAAAGAGATTTTTCCCGCCCTGACTGATTCGTTCAGTTCAACCAAGGCTTTATTGTAATTCAAAACTTCTTTCTCGGAATCACGGGCATGCTCTGGTGTGTTCTTGAGAATCCTTTTGACATCTGTCAACGGCAAGGGATTCCCCTCAATACTCGTCGAAGAATACACCGATATTTCCCGTGCCCGTCTTTCCATCTCCACCGACACCACACGAGGAAAACGACGACTGTTCAAATCAGTCACCACTTCCGCAATACGTTTCACGTTGCCCAAAAGCCTCTGGGTTATGGTATATTTCGGACTGAACATACAACTTTCGGCTGGGTGTTTATAGACGTATAATAGACGATTAATAGACGATTGTCAAGTTTATAAACCTCTCTCTGATAGCGGTTCAACCGCTCCTTTTTGGCTAATTTGAAAGCTT
>CAZDRG010000084.1:0-2514 GCA_964508015.1 uncultured Bdellovibrionales bacterium | reverse complement strand
GAGCAGGGGTCTTCTAAGCCCTTGATGCAGGTTCGATTCCTGCCGAGGGCACCCACGAAAAACTCTCTCGGAGTGTGTTTGCATCTCAAAGAAGCGAATAAAGGGGTGACTATCGTTCAATGGTAGGACAATGGTTTGTGGTACCATGAATCAGGGTTCGATTCCCTGTAGCCACCCCTTTGGGCACTTCTTCTGTGAGATATGCCGTTTGACCTCTTCCGTGTATGTTTTTGGTGTCTTACTCGGACTACTTCGGTTTTTTATTTTCCCAAAAACGCTTATCTGTGCTATCTTACACAAAGGAGGCGTGTTAAATGGTAATGACTAAATATATGATGTGCGAGGAAAAGGGTTGCGTTGCGAAGCAATATGGACCACGCGTGTTTCTCTCATTGTTATTCGTAGTCGGTGGTTTCGGATTCCTTCTCAATTTCAAAAGCATGGTGGGATTTGTCGGGACCGGGCTCGGAAATATCGGACTCCCAATGTCGATTGCGACCGTTGCACTTGTTATCGCTATCGTACTTAAACTCGGTGGTGGTCTCATGCTCTTGTTCAACTATCGGAGAAGTCAGGCCGCATGGATGCTCATCGCCTTCACCGCGCTCGCCACGCTTATGTATCACACCAGCTGGGATGGAGATGACGGCCAAATGCAAATGACAAGTTTTCTCAAGAACCTCGCTATCATTGGTGGCCTCATGTTCTTTGCTCATTGCCCATGCAAACAATGCGGGAAAGGATGCCAGAAAAACACCACTTCTTGTTGCAAAGAGAATGGGAAGAAGGAAGATTCTGAATCCTGTTGTCAGTCTGGGTCATGCAAAGAAACAGAATAGTCATTCATTTCTCTTCTTGAGTTTCCTCTGTTTTCATGAAAATCGTCCAGATGTTTTCTGGACGATTTTTCTTTTCACAAGAATACAGTAGAATACATATATGAATACTCACTCTCAATCATCAAAGGTATCGGGGTTTGGGCTGATTGGCATTCTGATTGTCGTGGCGCTCATGCTTTTTTTGGCTTTTGGCTATCAAAAACTTGGCTCTTCCAAAGAAACTGGCTCTGATGAATCTTCCATTGGCACGTATCAACCAATCGGAACTGGCGATATGAAAGGACAGCTCGAATCAGGATTTGAAGCAAAAGAAAAGGCTTCAGACGCAGTCAAAAATGTACAAGACCGAGCTGCACGCAATATCCAGGGTATCGAATAAAATTCCTCACGAAAGATTTGTTTTCTTTCACAGGATATCAAAAAGACATCCTCTCCTGGAGGATGTCTTTTTCTTCTTCTCTCCTCAAACTAATCAGCGATCTCAAAAGTCAGGGTCACTCGAACAGTAGAATCTTGCGTACCTGGTTCTATGGATGGTGCCACTTCAGCTGAAGACTTTGAAGCGTCCATCAGAGCGCCTCCACGATTCCTATACATAGGCTGAGTAACATCTCCCTGGTTTTCATAGATAGAGACCAGTCGTCCGACGCCAAAACCACCCGCCTTCGCGATATCTTTGGCTTTCTTCTTCGCTTCCGCGATTGCCTCTGTACGAGCAACGCTGAGAGCTTCCTCATCATTATCAACACTAAAAGTCACACTGGAAACCGTATTAGCTCCTTTATCGGTCACTCCAGCCAACATATCACCAAGATTCTCCGTATTGCGCACCTTCACCGTGAGTTCCTGAGTCAGCGTGTACCCAGAAATTCTTGGCGCCGGACACTTTCCGAGGCCATCGCATACAGGATAATCGTATCGCGGATTCAGTGAATACTGCGTGGTCTGTAAATCCTTTTTATCGACCCCTAAATCTTTCAGAAAGGCCTGAACTGCGTTCATTTTTTCTGAATTTGTCTTTTGTACGTCCGAAACTTTCTTTCCTTCAGAAACGACACTGACGGAAAAGGTCGCAATATCTGGGACAAGTGCCATTTCAGCATCGCCATCTACCGTGAAAGAACGTGCGGGATAGGCCTGCTTAATCGAACGGCCATACTGGAAGACATACCCCAGCGCAGCGAAAGCAAGCAGTAACCACACCAATACCATGATTTTTTTGTTCACCTCATCACTCATACAAAAGAATACAATAGTTACCCGATTATTATACACCCACCCACTCCATTGACGAAACCTCTCTCTCGGAGTAGCCTTGATTGAGAGCCTACGTCCTCGTAGCTCAGCGGATTAGAGCACTTGGCTTCGAACCAAGGGGTCGCAGGTTCGAGCCCTGCCGAGGACACTAAAAAAGAAAATTCATAGACTCTTGGTTCAGTCTGCCTTCATTTGACAACTCATTTGTGTTCAATTTTTGGATAGAAATCAACTCGCAATCTCGTATTTTGAGAGAAAAATCTTTTTTCCCACGACAAAAAACCAGAAAAATCCCTCAAGTTAGGGATTTTTTAGTTATTGACATTCTACCAAAAAGGTGATAACATACATAATTGCGAATTTACCTTAATTCACCCCTCAATTAGGACACCTGATCAAAATAAAAGGTTACCTTTAT
>CAZDRG010000083.1:0-2530 GCA_964508015.1 uncultured Bdellovibrionales bacterium | reverse complement strand
AGAAACATATGCAATGTCACACACATACAAAAAGAATGGGATTTACCTTGATTGAAATTTTATTGGTAGTAGCCGCTATCGGTATTTTGGCTGGTATTGTGATTATTGCTATTAATCCGGGCAAGCAATTAGGGGACACGCGTAACGCGCAGCGTCGAACAGATGTGAATTCTATTCTCAATGCGATGTACCAATACTCAATAGATAATAGCGGCACCTTGCCGACGATGCCCACTGGCTCATGTACTCTGTTAGCTGCCAATGAAGCTTGCAAGGTTGCGGCGACCGGCACGTGCTCCACAGGAGTCAATCTAAGTGTGTTGACCACGAATCAAAAATATCTCACGAGCATACCCATTGATCCGACGACCTCTTCGGCTGATGGAACGGGGTACTATGTGACGAAGAGTGCGAATGGTCGGGTGACAGTTTGCGCACCGAGTGCTGAGCAAGGGGTAACGATTAGTGTCACGCGGTAAATTGTTGAATGAGAGAGATATTCTCGTTGACTATGACATACGAAGAAATAGAACAAGCAACGAAGCAGTTTTTACACGAAAATTATTTGATGTCGCTGGCCACTACGAATGACATGTGCCCATCCGTTGCGGTAATGGTGTATGTACTTGATGAAGATTTGAATATCTACTTTGTGACGCACGCGGATTCTCGGAAGGCGCAAACCCTCGCAGAGAACCCGCAAGTAAGCCTGGTCATTTGGCAGAATGGTCAAAGCATGCTCGTTCAAGCCAATGGAAAGGCGAGCGTGGTGGAGGAAGCGCATACCAAAAATTGGGTTATGGATTGCTTTGCGGATTTTACAACAAATGATATTCATTTTTGGGCACCCATATTGCGGATGCAGGGGAAAGAGTATGTTGTATTTCGAGTTACCCTTGACTGGATGCGTACACTGGATATGACACGAAACACGGTGAGCCAAGATGAATCCCCTTTTACTGAAATACATCTATAGCTATGTCACAAAATGTAAAGACCATATTGTTTCTTCTGAGTGATAGCGATCCGATATTGGTACGGGTGATCAAAAATAAGTTTCAGAAGGATGCGGGCTGGGAATCGATTATCACAACGAATTATACTGAGGCATGGATGGCTTATGAGCAACAGAAACCTGATGCTCTGATGACGGAACTTCTTTTGCAAGATGAGAGCGGGAAGACAGGCTTTGATTTGATTGGAGCGATACGCGCAAAAGAAGGTGAAGGCGAAAATATCCCTATCGCTGTTTTTACTGAACTGGCTCAGAAAGAGGATCGAGAGCGCGCCAATCAGGTAGGAGCTAATTATTACTATATCAAAAGTCAGGTCACTTTAAACGAGCTTATTGCCTCTTTGAAGAGCATGTTGGATTAAAAAGCTTACTGTGTTTTCGGAGGGAATACTTTTCGCAAGAAACACAGAAGGAGAGGAAAGACAGTATCGGCATCTGTATCCATAGGGACACCGATGATACGTATATGGATGTGGGGACGGAGTTTCTGAACGAGAAGGAGATAAGAAGCGAGGTCAAAGTCGTGAGTGGTTGCCCGCATCGCGTTGGCGGCGATTTCGTCGATGCTGATTTCTCGTACAGATTTAAGTCCATCGACAGTATCGATCGCGATAAAATCCTCATGTGCTTGAGGAAGATCGAGCTCATTGGGATCAGTAAAGCGAAAGGTGTGTTCGGGACATGTTTTCTTGAGGCGCGGCAAAAGAAGGACGGGCAGGGCGTCAAAAGGAAGATCGGGATTACCAAAAATATGGATGAGCATAAAATATTGAAAACTCTCTTTGGGAGTATATCAGATTTTTTCGAGGAGCGAATGTTCGGAGTAATATATCTGTTGAGAGGAGTATATTGCATCGAAACAGCGTTTTGAATCGTATTATATAAAACAGGCATTTTTTTATCGCTTTTTCGCTCATTTTGCTTTTAAGAAAGGGAAAACAGTGAGACAATGAAATACATGGAAAGAGATGAAGCCAGCCTTATCCAATCGAGTCTCGCTGGGAATGAAAAGGCTTTTGAAGAGCTTCTTTCAACGTATCTTCGACCGGTGTATGCCTTTGTTTTGTCCCTCACCCGGGATGTATCCATGGCGGAGGACGTGATACAGGAAACCTGCATCAAAATTTGGAAGCATCTTGGGCGTTTTGATACCACAAAAAGTTTCAAGACGTGGATATTCGCCATCGCTAAGAATACCGCTTACGATGCTCTGAAGAGAAAACGAGACCTTCCTTTTTCGGCGTTTTCGGTCGTCGAAGATGAGGAAACGGAAGAACCTTGGGCAGAGCGCATTGCTGATGAAACACCCTTGGCAGATGAGCTTTTAGCTCGAGCTGAGAACATTGAAATATTAGAACAGAAATTGAGTAAGCTCCCATTCGGTTTTCAGCAGATTCTTCGTTTGCATTATCAAGATGATTTCTCTCTTCAGGAGATAGCTGAGATTCTCGGCGAACCATATAATACCATTAAAAGTCGGCATGGAAGAGCGCTTCGGAGCTTAAGAGACATCTT
>CAZDRG010000082.1:0-2563 GCA_964508015.1 uncultured Bdellovibrionales bacterium | reverse complement strand
AAGATTCAATCGGAGCGCAATCTTCGCTCACGAAGCGGAAATTTTTCAATAATCGAATCACGGTCTCTTTACCAGACCTGATTGAGGTGCAGAAGGATTCATATGTTTGGTTCTGGGAAAAAGGGTTGAAAGAACTGCTGAACGAAGTCAATCCTATCACCGACTTTACAAACAAGGATCTTGAGTTGACCTTGGACGAATACTATCTTGATGAGCCAAAGTATCCAGCGACTGTTTCCAAGGCCAAGAATATCTCATACGAAGCTCCTCTTCGTGCTAAGGCAACTTTGTTGTTGAAAAAAACCGGCGAGGTTAAGGAACAAGAAATCTACTTGGGTGATTTCCCACTCATGACTGAGCGAGGGACGTTTATCATCAATGGTGTGGAGCGTGTAGTAGTTTCTCAGTTGATTCGCTCTCCGGGTGTTTTCTTCACCATGGATTTTCAGAAGGGCAAGAAGCTTTTTGGTGCTAAAATTATTCCGAATCGTGGCGCTTGGCTTGAGATTGAAACAGACGTTGATGGTGTATTGTCGGTCAAGATTGATCGGAAGCGCAAATTACCGGTAACAACTTTGTTCCGGGCTTTTGGCTGTGATGAAAAGCGCTTGCGGGGAGAATTCGACGGAAGTGATGAAGGTGATACTAAGTATATTGAGAATACCTTTTTGAAGGATCAGACTCACACTCAAGGTGAAGCTTATATCGAAGTGTACAAGCGTCTCCGTCCGGGTGACCTCGCCACCGAAGACAATGCCAAGCAGATGATTGACGCGATGTTTTTCAATTTTGAGCGTTATGACTTTGGAGCAGTAGGACGCTATCGTTTGAACCAGCGTTTGGTGGTGGAACGTGAAGATACAGAAGAAAACCGAATCTTGAATATTGACGATTTGTATTTGATTGTCAAAGAAATTATTCGTCTGAACAATGATCCTGATGGTCGTGCCGATGATATCGATCATTTGGGCAATCGTCGTGTTCGAGCCGTGGGTGAGTTGATTCAAAATAAGCTTCGCGTGGGTATTTATCGCATGGTGCGCAATATCAAAGATCGTATGTCGACTTGTGACATCGAAACCGTGGTCCCAGGCCAGCTGATTAATCCTCGTCCAGTGGCTGCGAGTGTGAAGGAATTTTTCTCGAGCTCCCAGTTGTCACAATTCATGGACCAAGTAAATCCATTAGCTGAGCTCGAGCACAAGCGTCGTCTTTCCGCTATGGGACCAGGTGGTCTGACGCGTGAGCGTGCGGGATTTGAAGTTCGCGATGTTCATCACAGTCATTATGGGCGTATCTGTCCAGTACAAACTTCAGAAGGTCCGAACATCGGTCTGGTTGGTCATTTAGCTTCGTATGCCAAAGTGAATGAATATGGTTTTCTCGAGACTCCGTATCTGATCGTCAAACGTGAAGTACCCGCGACAGCAGAGGCATTGTTGCATCGCGTCTTGAATGAAACCATCGAAGGTATCGCCAAAACCGGCGAAACACTTGATGCCGACAAGGCAGCCAAGGTAGCCACAAAGAAGAAGGGCGAAACGGTGCTCGTGCATCCTTTCGTGACGCTCGATATTGAATATTTGAACGCAATTGTGGAAGATCGCAAGACAATCGCACACGCGGGCGTCAAACTTGATGAGCATCGGAATATTCTTGATTTGATGGTAGAGGCTCGTATCAAGGGACATCCAGGTATGGCTGAAGCGGAAGAAATTGATTTTATCGATGTCTCGGTGAAACAGTGTATTTCGGTAGCGACCGCACTGATTCCATTTTTGGAACATGATGATGCTAACCGTGCTTTGATGGGTTCGAATATGCAACGTCAGGCAGTGTCATGCGTGATGCCGCAGGCTCCTATCGTGGGAACGGGTATTGAAGACAAGGCAGCTCGTGATTCTGGTCAGGTACTCCTTTCGATTGACGCTGGAGAAGTGATCCAAGTGGATGCCAATGAAATCGTTGTTCGCTCGAAAGCTCCAGTGGGTTCCAAGAAAGAACACCTTGATCGTGAGTATATTTTGCAGAACTTTGAGCGCTCGAACTCGTTCACTGCTATGAACCAGGTGCCGCGGGTGACGAAGGGACAGAAAGTTGAAAAGGGCGACCTTTTGGCTGACGGTGCTTCAACAGATCATGGCGAACTCGCATTGGGACAGAATATGTTGGTGGCCTTTGTACCGTGGGAGGGTTTCAACTATGAAGACGCAATCATTATCTCAGAACGAGTAGTGCAGGCTGATCGATGGAGCTCTATTCATATTGAGGACTTCTCAATCGATGTGCGTGATACCAAACTTGGACCCGAGGTGGTGACGCGTGATATTCCAAATATTGGTGAAGATCGACTGAAGAATCTCGATGAAACAGGTATTATCCGTGTAGGAGCCGAGATTTCATCCGGAGATATTCTGATTGGAAAAATCACTCCAAAGGGTGAAGGGGATTTGACCGCAGAAGAGCGTTTACTCCGAGTCATCTTTGGAGAAAAGTCTCGTGACGTGAAGGACACATCACTCTATCTGCCTCATGGAGAGCGCGGAAAGGTCGTTGATATCAA
>CAZDRG010000081.1:0-2703 GCA_964508015.1 uncultured Bdellovibrionales bacterium | reverse complement strand
CACGGTTTACAAAACCGTTGCTCTACCAACTGAGCTATCCTGGCAGATTCTTTCCATTTTGTCGAATCCAACACTAAGAACACTCGGGCAACTCATATATCATACCTGAAGATTGCCCGTCATTCAACCCTCTACTTTTATTTCTGTGAGAGAAGTCTTTCTAACCTACGAATCTTAATCTTCACCAGTCTCTGCACTGGAGAAAGTTTCAAAACCTGCTTGTAACACTCTTTAGCGTCCTGAATGCTCCCTCGCTCCATATAGAAATCACCCAGCGCTTCATACGCAGTATAGTCCTTGGGATTGGTTGCAATCCGTCCAATCAATTCCTCCTCCGCTGGGCGCTCGAGTACTTTTCGTTTTAACTTTTCTGGTCGTGCTACCTGCTCGCTAATCATTGGTCGAATAGAAACCAAAGAATCTGTATTATGGGCATCTTCTTCTTTGTGACGGCGACGAAGTGGCACAGCGACATTAAAGATTGCAGCCTTCGACTCAGATGGGAGACTTTCAGCAGAAGATACCCCCAGAGAACTCGTGTTTGAACCCGGTAAGCTATTTCTCTCAGCTACAGCCGTCTGCTTCTCCATCCTTCCTCCTTCTTCTGCCTGCCTGTTTGTCTCTTGATACACGCCATTTGATTGAATGCGTACATCCTCTTCCGATGCAAAAGATTTCTCTTGGGCCACACCTTCCAATTCTTGCTGTTGCATGTCGGACAGTTTTCTTTTCTCTTTGACTGACTGCAAAAACACATGGAATCCGTTATACACTCGGAGTGACAACAATTTAAAACGCTGCGCTAATTTTTCAAGCATGCGCAAAGAAAAAATCTTCATCCGAAGGCGAAAGGCGCTTCCGTGTGCATCACTCATTGTCTCAACCTGTTCCGCTACTTCCGGATCAGAACCACGAAGTGACAAATACCACACGATAAAGACGAAACAGATGACAACAATTATTGGTGGAACAATGAGATGCCACATGAGATCAAATCGAAACGATTACCAAATAAATCACGCCTCAAGCACCGCCTTTTTTAGATTTCATACCGCACGAAACCTCCAACTTGAATATTCTCTCCTATTTTGTGAATTTTTTCCGTAATCAAATCTCCCACAGTTTTCTCTTGGTCTTTCACAAACATTTGAGACAAAAGGGCTGATTCTTCACGAAATTTCTTCTCTTTACCGGCAAGAATTTTCACGACCAGCTCTTCTGGCTTGCCTTCAGTTTTCAATTGCTCTCTCCAAATCTCATACTCATGAGCAATAATATCATCCGCAATTTCTTCTGGTTTGACACAAGTTGGAGCCAATGCAGCAACATGCATCGCGAGATCATGGGCCAGTGACTGAAACTCTTCGTTTCGAGCGACAAAATCTGTCTCACAGTACAATTTCAAAAGAACACCAACTCGACCATTCCCGTGGACATATGACACCACCGCGCCTTCATGGGTTTCACGCTCGCCCTTTTTGAGAGCCTTGTCTTGGCCACGCTTCCGAAGGATATCAATGGCTTTTGCCTCATCTCCTTTGGCCTCGTCGAGAGCTTTCTTCACATCCACGATACCGGCGCCGGTTCGCTCACGCAAACCTTTAATAAGTTCAATTTGACTCATATAAATTCTTTTTTGATGTTTTATACCACTGACTACAAGTATATCTCAATTACTTTCCCCCTTTTGCTTGCAAGATTCCCTTTCCGATAGCTCCAAGGAGCACACGAAGAGATGAAACGGCATCATCGTTCCCAGGAATTGGATAATCAACGAAGGATGGGTCGGCATTTGAATCAACGATTCCAACAATCGGTACATGCAATTTCCGAGCTTCATGCAAGACGATATCTGCTTCGCGTGTATCTGCAATGACGATGGCACCTGGAATCATTTCCATGCGCTTTATACCGCCCATGCGCTTCTCGAGTCGCTCCACTTCTTCTAACTTCTTGGCTTGTTCAAATTTGGTGTATTTCTTAAATTCACCCCGTGCCATTTTCTCTTCTGTTTCGTACAGATACTTCGCACGACCTTTGATATGAGAAAAATTAGTCAAGGTACCACCAAGCCAGCGATCAATCACATACGGCATACCAATACGTTCAGCGAGTGAACGAACGGTGTCATGCGTCTGCTTTTTGATACCAACAAACAGTACTGGTTTACCGCTCTTCACTACCTCCGCCAAAAATGCGGTAGCGGCATTCATTTTGGTAACGGTCTGCTCGAGATCGAGAATGTTTATATTCTTCCGAGTCGTAAAAATATATTCATCCATCTTTGGGTGACGACGAGACTTCAAATGACCAAAATGTACTCCGGATTTCAATAAACCCTCGAGACTCACATCCAGGGTGCTGAAATCAAAATCAGCGAAATAAGCAATCTCGTGAGCTGACTGCCCCTGAGAGACTACTGTTGACACGGTTTCTTTGGCCGTTTCCGGCACGATAACGGTTTCTGCCATATTGCTTGTTTCCTTATTAATTACTTCCGCCTCTCTCTAACGACCGGCTAACGCCCTGCGTATTCTCTCTGGAATACGAGTAATGAGCGAGGAATAAGCCTCAAGTCTTGAGAAGCGTGCTGATATCACCGCTTATTTCACGGGAAAACATCGCTCGAAGTATAGCAAATCAGTGCCTCTTGTCAATTCTCATTCCTTCTGCTAGGATATTTGCACGCTCCTTTGAGTTCGT
>CAZDRG010000080.1:0-2722 GCA_964508015.1 uncultured Bdellovibrionales bacterium | reverse complement strand
AAAGCTGATTGGATTGATGCGTCCAATACTCCCGATCAAGACCAACCGCCAAAAGCGCTGCCTCAACCCGTTGCATACGCTCTCCGATAGGTGCTTCTTGGTAGACAAGTGGGAGCATCACATTACGCACCACACTTGTTCGTGGCAAGAGATTAAATGCCTGAAAAACAAATCCAATTTTTTCTCGTCGGATATGCGCCAATTCATCATCCGAACACTGAGATATATCCCGATTATTCAGCAGGTATTCTCCGGACGTTGAAGCATCCAAAGCACCCAAAATATGCATCAAGGTTGATTTACCCGAGCCACTCGGCCCCATGATCGAAACGAACTCTCCATCCGCAATCACGAATGAAATTCCCTTGAGCACTTCCGTGTTGCCGCCCTCATTCTGATAGGTCTTGCGAATATTCCGACATTCAATCATAGCCCTGTCTTATCGCTATCGATTATTCCTCCCTGTGCCTCGGAAAAGCGAGCTGAGTATATTGCCACCTGATACTGCTTTTGCAGTACTCGCGGAAAGAGATGGTAAAACAACCGTGTCACCCTCATTTACTCCGCTGATAATTTCAGTTTGTATATCATTGGTCAGTCCAGTTTGTACCTGCTGCAACACCGTCGATCGAATACCCGATTCACCACTCTCATTCTCGGCCTTCCTGTTTGTTGTTCTCCGCATATCCGAAACATCTTTTTTTTCTGTTGCTTTTTTTACTGTCACCTGATTATTTTCATCTCTACTGAATGCCGCGTTTGGAAGCAACAGTACTCCTTTTTTTTCTGCCACTGAAATATCAGCACTGACACTCATCCCTGGTTTAACGGATGTATTCTGCTCATCCAATTCAATATCTGCCTCATACGAAACGACATTCTGTGTCACTTTACCGATAGTGGCTATTCTCGAAACTTTGCCACCAAGTACCATACCCGGCAAGGCATTAAAGGAAAGTTGCACGCTGTTTCCTTCTATCACTCTTGCGGCATCGACTTCGTTCAAGGTCACCACCACCTTCATGTCCGGCGTAATAACTGAAGCCAATACGGTATCACGCGCTACGGAATCCCCGGCTTCCACACCAAGGCCGGTCACGATACCATCAAACGGTGCCCTAATTGAATAGTCAGACAATTTTTCCTGTGCTTTCCTGAGAGAGTTCTTGCTCTGAGCAATTTCTATTTCCTGCAACTGACGATTCCAAAGATGGGTTTTTGTCTGTTTCTTATAAAGATCCTCCGTCTGCTTTTGTTTGATTTGAGCGTTCCGAAAATTTAATTCGGCAGATTCAATATCACGCGCGGCATCACCGGTATCAAGCACGGCAATAATCTGTCCCTTCTTTACTTCCTGATTATTCTCGACCCGCACTGACACGACATCAATACCATCACCAGCGATTACTGGCGTCAAATCAACCTGGGAAACCGCTTCGACCTGGCCACTCCCGGACACTATCACTCGCAAATCACCCCGCTCCACCATTTCTGTTTTTTCAGTAAGGATGGGCGCTGCCGAGGAAGATCTTCCCACATACCAATACGCTCCGCCCAAAAATAGCCCTCCGACTACAATCAATTTCCAGTGCTTTTTTCCCCACAAGAATAAGTTCTGCATAATGCTCTTTCTTTCAAGGTTTCAAAGAGAACTCTTTATTTATCCCGATCAACATCAAGTGGCGAACGAGCATCGTCGTCTCCATCATGATCGAACACACGAATAAAATCAGCGACTACGACACCATCTTCAGCTGGCTTCCCGATAATCATGACTGTGTCATCTTTCTGTATCTCATTTGCTTGTATCTCAGCACGTTGTTTCATAATACGCGTCTCGTGAGTCAGACGAGCGCTCGATTCCTGATTGTCACGATTTGTCATAATTAATACGTCTTCCGTTACCGAGACTACCGTACCCGATGTGCCATGTGGATTTCGAAACCCATTCCCATTTGACATACCCATCACGCCATCTCGTTTTGAACCACGCGGGCCATCCCCCAAAAAATGCCGTTCATAATTCTCTCCCCACGCATACGAAAAACGTGCTTTATGCAAACCAACAGCCACGCCTGAAGCGAAGCTCACAAGCATAATCAAAAATATACCTACTCCTACTACGCTTCTCCGAAACATCTTCGACTGCACACATTCCTGCAATGTCATTTTCATAGGATATCACTCAAGAAATTAAAGAGATAAAACACGAGAGAATTGAGATTGATTTTTCACCGTTGCGTGCATACCGAGTGAAACAAGGAAGAGAAAAATCGGGATGAACAACAGTACGAATGAAAGGGTTGGAAATGTCTCCAAAAAAAGCCAGAATAACTCTTTCCCATATGCAGTCATCGCCATGGTATCAGAAAGTATCAATGAGAACAGTTGGGCAAATTCCGAACCAAGTATTGATGACCCTGCAAAAAAAATGGCATTCAAAGAAACCACTCCGGAAATTAAAACCCGCATCTGGGAGAGAAAAAGCGCTCGGCGCATCTCGCGCTCCCGAACCCGTGTGACTTCAGCAAAAATCCGCCCCGAAAGACCAGTCGGCAATTCTGCTTCTGGGAGTGACTGAAAAAGTGAATGGAGGGGTGATTTCATAGGCTTTATTGTGAGTACGATGAGCCCGCAGCATCAGACGCAACCAAAGTATCCTTTGCAAAGATGTCTCTTAAGCTCCGAAGCGCTCTTCCATGCCGACTTTTAATGGTATTAT
>CAZDRG010000079.1:0-2724 GCA_964508015.1 uncultured Bdellovibrionales bacterium | reverse complement strand
ATCCTCAGATTACGTGGTTTCCGGCGTCAGTGGGATGGATTGAGGATCATTTCAAAGTGAATCTTGGTCTTGACTTGCAAGGGGGGATTCATCTGGAGTACAAGGCTGATGTTTCGCAAATACCAAATGGTAAGGCTGGTGAAGCACTTGTGGCTGCTGAGGCTGTTATTGAGCGGCGCGTGAATGCTTTTGGTGTGGGAGAGCCTCTGGTACAGCAGAATAGCGTAGGGACAGATCATTATATTATCGTGGAATTGCCAGGGGTCAAGGACATCGAACAGGCAAAAAAAACAATCAACGAGACGCCGCTTCTTGAATTTCGTGAGGAAGCTGGTCCTGAAGCAGCTGAGCAGTTGACCGCGTACAATGATTCCAACAAACAGAAGGCGAGCGATATTCTCAAGCGCGCGCTTGTCGGGGATGAATTTTCGGTGTTAGCGAGTACGAATAGCGCTGATCCAGGATCCAAAGATTCTGGGGGTGATCTTGGGTTTACGACTAAGGGAAAATTTGTTGAAGCTTTCGATAACGTGCTTTTTGATGAAAATTTTCGGACAGGCACCGTGTGGCCTGAGTTGGTTGAAAGTCAGTACGGGTATCATATTATTAAAAAAATTGAGAACAAGGGTGAGGGCGAGACGAGAGAAGTTCGAGGCGCACATATTCTCTTTCCGAAATACACTCTCGATCAATTCCCTGATCTGCAGTACAAGGCAACGGGTCTGACTGGCAAAAATCTCAAGAATGCTTCCGTGAGTTATCAGGGACAGGGTGTTGGAGCCCCGCAGGTATCTTTGCAATTTGACGATGAAGGTACAACATTGTTTGCTGATTTGACGAAGCGGAATCTCGGTAAGCGCATTGCTATTTTGATTGATGGAGCAATTGTTACTGCTCCCACGGTGCAGTCTGAGATTTTGAATGGTCAGGCTGTTATTACCGGCAACTATACCACGAGCGGAGCAAATGCTTTGGTGAAACGATTGAATGAGGGAGCGCTTCCCGTACCAATTACACTTGAGGGTGAGACGAGCGTTGACGCTTCATTGACACCTGATGTGCTTCGGCAGAGTCTTCTTTCTGGTTTGATAGGTCTTACTGCTGTAGCTATTTTCATGATTGCGTACTATCGTTTTCTCGGATTAGTTTCAGTGGTGGCTCTGGTGATGTATTCAGCTATGCTCCTCGCAATTTTCAAACTTTCTGCATACACCCCATTTAGTATTACCCTTTCACTTTCGGGTATTGCCGGATTTGTTTTGTCGATTGGTATGGCAGTGGATGCGAATGTGCTTATCTTCGAGCGCACACGGGAAGAGCTAGCATATGGCAAAAATATTTTCAAAGCAATTGACGAAGGTTTTCGTCGGGCTTGGCCGAGTATTCGTGATGGCAACTATTCAACACTCATCACTACTTTTATTCTGATTGGGATGGGGACGGGTTTCGTGAAGGGGTTTGCACTCATCCTGACTATCGGTGTGCTGCTGTCTATGTTTACCGCAGTGGTATTGGTTCGTGTGGCACTGCGTTTCTTGATTGGACACTGGGCAGAAAAACGACCATGGATACTTCTTCCGCAGGGTAAGATTTTTGAAAAAGATTGATTGTTATGATGCACATTGTTCAACAAAGAAAATACGCTTACGGTTTTTCACTCATCCTGATGGTTGCTTCAGTTATTGCGCTTAGCGTGTGGGGTTTGCAGCTGGGGATTGATTTTAAAGGAGGGACTCAGATGGAAACGCAGTTTAGCATTGATCCAATTCCAGATGTAAAACAGATAACAACGGCACTTGATCCTCTCGAATTGCGTAGTCTTTCCGTACAACCAGCAGAGAATCGCGCCGTCTTTATCAAGTATTACGCGTCTAATGCTCAAGCCAATGATCAGGTATTGGAGAATCTCCGTGGTCTTGATCCGGATGTGAAACAATTACGAACAGCTTTTGTTGGCGGATCAGTATCTGATCAGATTAAGAAAAATGCAATTACGGGTATTATCTTGGCAGTGATTGGTATCGCTCTGTATATTGCGTGGGCTTTTCGTAAAGTCTCTGCGCCGGTGACTTCTTGGGAGTATGGTCTCGGTGCTATTATCGCTCTTGGGCATGATATCCTAGTGACTCTTGGCGCCTTTGCGGTTCTTGGGAAATTCTACGGTATCGAAGTAGGGGTACCGTTTATTGCTGCCTTATTGACTATTCTCGGATACTCGGTGAATGATACCATTGTCGTGTACGATCGAGTGCGTGAGAATTTGCTTCGTGAACACGGCAAGACGGACTTTGAAGAAACAGTGAACCGATCACTCAACCAAACGCTTGGTCGCTCCATCAATACGTCGATGACGGTGATTATCACACTGTTGGCCATTACCATCTTCGGAGGAGAGAGTATTCGATATTTTTCACTGGCGATATTGATTGGCGTGACTTTCGGTACATACTCGTCGATTTATGTCGCTTCTGCATTGTTGGTGACACGGTATAAGATGAAGTTGAAGCAATAAAACTATGAAATGGAACCCATTCGCAAAGGGAGACGACGAGAAAGAAAAGCAGGATGACATGCCTGATATTGCTGGTGCAAAAAAGCCAGAAGATATGAATATGCTCCAGCGTATGGCATACAAACGCGTGATGGCGATGAATCCAGCTGAGCGTGCCAAACTGATGCAGAAAATGATGACTCCGAAAAACGTGAAGAAACACGAGAAAGAAA
>CAZDRG010000078.1:0-2756 GCA_964508015.1 uncultured Bdellovibrionales bacterium | reverse complement strand
CTTGATGACGGTCATTCTTGGATTGCCTATGCCGCCCCATTTACGCTAACCAATGAAGGAAAAACCCTTCTTCAATACCGCTCTACCGATCAGGCAGGGAATCAAGAGGTGACTCATACTGATCTAATTCAGATTGACATGACTCCGCCTGAGGCACGTATTTCTTTTCATCTAGAAACCCAAAGATTGGATATTGTCGGGGAGGATACGGTAGATCAAAATATGCCTCTGCCCACGGTTCAGGTGACCGATACACCAATCATTCTTACCGCATGGCAGAAATGGATGATGAAATTTTGGGGAGCCACATTCCCTACTACACGGACCACGCTTACAGCGACTCTTGTTGATGCTGCTGGTCGAAATACTATCCTGACTTTTGATCAAGTGAAAAAGCAAAAAAACCGTCTTTTTCTTACGCTTCAATCAATTGATTCAGGCGGGGTTATAACCAAACCGATGGCGACCATCCAATACAAGTGGCATCAAGACAAAAATCAACGTATAATTCGTCTGGCATCTTCGCTTCATACGCAGGATGATTTTATTGAAACGCATTATCTTTCCGTGAAAGACGTGACTCGTCTCATGCGATTCTCGCGAGAGTTGGCTGATGACGACAGTGACGACGATGCTGGTTCTCGTCTCGTCAAGCAAAAACTGCCTGGAATGGTGATACCTGGTATACTGACTGAACAAGGGATGGTTCGGATAATGATAAGGTGATGAAGACCAGCCTTGTCTCGTGTAAGCCGGGCTTGAGAGTGAGTCTTTTCTTCGCTGCGTGTTCGGAAACATGGGGCATCAGAAAAAGCTTACTCTCAAGCCCAATCCTTGTTTGATGGAAATCCGAGTCATTATTGATTGAGAAATATTCCATGAATCTTTTGTTGATCAAAATCGGGAAGGCATGGCATACGCTTAGGCGAGAAGGGTTGTTTCGTGGTGGACGACGAGTCGCTATTGCAGCAGCAGCTCTTTTTCGACGGGTACGACCGGGGGATATCTTATTCATCTCGGGAGGTGTAGGGGATAGCGCGCGTTATCGCTGTGAACATGTTGCGGAAGAATTTGCGCTTAAAGGATATAAGACTTCTGTGACCGTACAAGACAATCCCTTTCTGCTGTCGTACGCGAAGCAGTTTTCTGTTTTTGTGTTTCATCGGGTGCTCTATACTGGCCAGGCCAAGACATTGTTTCTCAAGCTGAAAGAACTCAACAAAGAAATCATTTTTGAGACGGATGACCTTGTGTATGATCCGAAGTATCTCACTCATATGGACTATTTTCAGAAAATGAATTCACTCGAGAGGAAACTCTATGAGCATGGTGTCGGAGGGGAAATACTGGCTGATTCGGCTGTGAATGTTGCCACTACTACCACGAGTTTTTTGGCTGAGAAATTGCGTGCTCGAGGCAAGCAAGTTTTCATTGTTCCTAATAAACTCTCCCAGCACGATGTCGAGCTCGCCAATGCCGCTTGGCATCATGTCTCACCGAGACATGTCACATGCGCTCGAGTCGGGTATCTCTCTGGTACGCCAAGCCACAATAAGGATTTTGCAACGATTACCGAAGCTCTAGTGCAGCTTCTCAAACAGCATCCTGATATGCAGTTGGTGTTGACAGGTCCGATTGATACCGATTCTGCTTTCAAGGATTATGAGGCTCAAATTGAACGTGTGCCGCTGATTCCTCGAGAGAAATTTTTCACACACATTGCAACACTTGATATCAACCTTGCCCCGCTTGAACTCGATAATCCTTTTTGCGAATCAAAATCTGAGCTCAAGTTTTTTGAGGCAGGTATGGTGGGCGTGCCAACGGTTGCGGTCGCCAATCAGACTTTTCGTGAGGCGATTGAGGATGGGGTCGATGGCTATGTGGCGAATGGGACTGAAGAATGGATTGAAAAAATCGGACATCTCATAAGTGACAAACAAGCTCGGGTAAACATGGGAGAAAAAGCTCGACAGACAGCACTCGCTCGCTATACAACCAGTACCAACTGGAATGAGGCATACGGGGAATATATTGGGCATATTGTTGCGCCACATTGATCTCTTTTCCTTTGAAATGGCATAAAATACCTCTTTTGAGGGGTATTTTTTTGTGATACAATGAGGGGTATATGAGGAAAGCACACGAAAATTATCGCGAGCTTGTTTGGATGCTTGCCAAGACTGATTTCAAGCTTCGCTATCAGGGTTCGGTACTCGGATACTTGTGGGCGCTTTTGAAACCACTCTTGATGTTTTCGATTCTCAACTTTGTTTTTTCATCGATTTTTGCGGCGCGTGGACAGGGGACAGAATACTATTCGCTGCAGTTGCTCGTGGGTATTCTCATGTTCAACTTTTTCTCGGAAGGGACGAGCGCTGGAATGCAGTCACTCCTCTCGAAGTCGCAACTCGTGACCAAGATCTACATTCCTCGCTGGACGCTCATCCTGGCATCGACTCTTAATGCGGCACTGATTTACATTATGAACCTCTCTGTGGTGATTGTCTTTTTTGCTTGGAAACAATTTCTTCCGAGCTTTGGATCGATCTTCCTCTTCCTTCTCTATTCTGTAGTCATCTATGTCATCGTTCTTTCATTTGCATTGCTGACCGCGCCACTCTATGTGCGCTTCCGAGATCTTTCCATGATTTGGGAGGTATTGTTGCAAATCCTTTTCTACGCGACTCCGGTCTTCTATTCGCTTCAAATGATGCCGGTGTGGGTGCAGCAGATACTCCTCATCAATCCAATTG
>CAZDRG010000077.1:0-2818 GCA_964508015.1 uncultured Bdellovibrionales bacterium | reverse complement strand
CAGTCGCTGACTACAAAGCCGGCAAACAGAATGCCCTCCAATATCTGGTCGGCCAAGTGATGTCGATTACAAAGGGCACTGCAAATCCGAAAATGACAATTGAAATAATCAAGCAAAAGCTTTCTTCGTGAGACTTACCTAGATCCGCCGACGGGCGGAAAGGAAACGAAGGGCAAAGCGAATCCTGGTGTCGCCAAAGAGCTTCTCGAAAAGAAATTTGCGCGATGAATCAAGGAGGTGATATTGTGGGTGTAACTCTAAACAGATAGTTCTCGTTATGTCATTTGAAAGGAGGGAGCAGGAACCAGAGCCAACGTCGACTTCGAAGGCAGAACCTGCGCCCATAGATCTTTCGCGGAGGGGTTTCCTGTTGGGTCAATCCGGTGCTTCGTTAGAGGGTGGTACTCGGGACAATGCGGGTGATTTGCATCAGTCTGAAACCGTATCCACGACAGAACCTGATCGTGGAGTGGCCCCCAAGATGTCGCGACGAGATTTTCTGAAAACCGCAACAGTGGGTGCTGGTGCATTTGCTGGTGCAGTTGTCATTGCACACCCGGTAGCTCGTCGCACGATGGATTTCCTGGATGATATCGGTGGCGGCGAAGGACTCAAACGACTGAAAAAAGGCATGGAGCGAGGTCGCCTGACTCAATATATTGCGGAGAGACAAAAAGAGTCGCTGAACAAAGAGACTCTTGAGCAGGAACTTGATAGTCTCACGCGAGAGTTTCGAGAACGGTATCATATCCTGATTGTTTTCGAAGCGAATCTGCACCATCAGAGATCAGACATCGCGTCGACGTCGACTGAAGCGAATCTCTCATCAAAACTGGCTGCAGCCCATGAACTCCTTCAGACGTTTCGGCGCTACCCCGACTCTCTGATACAGGAATTACATATCCCGTCCATCACCGTGAGAAACAACATCAAGAACTCCGCTGGAAAACTTGAGGGTTTTGCCATCCTTTCTGATCATAGTATCACGGTAGATGTGAATGATGATGTCTGGAGGGCTCTCCAAATTGCGAAGGACACCACTCGACGGATTTTGGTCTCTTCCATTCACCACGAACTTTTCCACCTCATCGACCCATTCACGCATGTAGAGGAGGACGGAACGGTCTCAAATCGTGATGAACGCTTGGAGCGATGGCATTCACTTTTGGCTTCCACATCCTCCGTTTACCTTGGAAATGATTGGAATAGAAGTGACTACTCCGGTGATCATCCTCGAGGGTTTGCTAGGGACTATGGGCGTAAGGATGAACTCGAAGATCGGGCGACTGTCTTTGAATTGATGATGAAGGGAATATGGAAAAATAGTCTCGATCCGGACCCAGTACTTCTCGTCAAGATCGAAACCATAAATGAAGAGATATTTCTTCGTTCTCGAGGAGCTATGAGGTTCTCATTTGTCGGAGATTACGGCTCATATAGATACAGTCTAGAGGATGACGAATCGTGGATGAGAGAGATAGCGGAGACAGATAGGCAGACTATGGCTTCTCAGGAGTCTATTTTCAAGAATGTGTCAGATGAGGAATATCGTTCCTGGCAGGAGTTCTATTGTGCGAAGTTGGCGAAGAAAAAACCAACGACTTAGTGTCTATGCAACAGGTGGTAGTCATCCATGGTGGCGATACATTCCGGACACCGGAGGATTGCTTGACGTTTTTGAAAAAGGAGACGCTCTCACTAGAAGATTTCCTACGCAAAGGGTGGAAATCTGGTCTGGAGTCCGCGCTCGACGAGGGCTTCACCGTCTACGCACCGCGGATGCCGAATTCCTCTGATGCTCACTATGATCAGTGGAAACTCTGGTTTGAGAAAGTGATCGCTCTTATGACAGACGATGTCATCCTCGTCGGGCATTCGCTCGGTGGTACATTTCTCGCGAAGTATCTCTCGACGGGACAGTGTCCGAAGCGAGTGAAGGCGGTCTTGCTCGTTGCTCCCGCCTTTGACGAAATGGGCGAGGGAAACCGTGAATATCTAGGCAGCTTTCTGCCACCGGCAGATAAACGACTGTTTGCCGATCAGGCTGGGAAAATCTATATCTATCACAGCGAGGACGATGAGGTCGTGCCGTTTTCGAGTCTCGCGGATTATAAGCGCGATCTGCCGGAGGCTATCGTTCGAGCATTCAAAGACCGCGGACATTTCCTGCAGGAGGAATTCCCAGAACTCGTCGAGGATATTCACCAGCTCACATAGGATCGGATTAGGCTTGTAATATTCCGGCTTTGAGTGTAGGTTTGGGTTGGGAATCTTCCCATATCAGGAGGAGAACAGGATGCAAGAGGAATCTACGAAAGTGAGTCTGGAATTTCTTGGCCAACCTGTGTCGTCGGATGCCGTTGCTCGGTGGCAGGAGGAGTTTGCTGCCGCCGAGGCGAAGCGCAAGCGCCGCGAGCGACAGCAATCGGAAAAAGTGACGTTGGTCGTCGGCGAGCACAAAGGTTGTGGTGGTTCAATTCAGTACATTTCTAAGTTCGTACTCGCCTGTTCACCAGAGGAAGTAAGGCTTGATGCATCGAATCCGATGCGCGAGCGGGTGGCATGTTTCTGCCGGTGTTGTGGCATTGCCTACGACCCAGACTTTCCAGCCTATCGTGATCAAGTGATTGCCTATCGCAACCGGGAGGATGGTTAGCTTTAGTCATCGATGTTCCACCGTGCCCAAGCCAAACGGCTGAGGGCACGTTTTCATTTCACCAGACTCATAGCCTGTTGTATGTTTTCGATCCAATGGATCGTGATACCTTGCTTTTCGAGGCGGCGGAGCGAGGAGCGCTGGCGTTTGGCATAGTGGATG
>CAZDRG010000076.1:0-2920 GCA_964508015.1 uncultured Bdellovibrionales bacterium | reverse complement strand
ATGGATTGTTTTGCGAGCGTATTTTTGGTCCTTCGAAGGACTGGGAATGTTATTGTGGCAAGTACAAGCGCATTCGGTACAATGGTATTGTATGTGATAAGTGTGGTGTCGAAGTTACACGTGCTATCGTTCGTCGCGAACGTATGGGGCATATCAAATTAGCTTGTCCGGTATCCCATATCTGGTTTCTTCGTGGTGTACCGTCGAAGGTTGGTTTGGTACTCGGTATTTCTCCACAAGAATTGGAGCGAGTTATCTATTTCTCGTCCTATATCATCATGGACGTGAATGAAGATCTGAAAATTCACGCTTTGGAACAGCTTGATCGTGAATACAAGACCAAGCAGAGAGAAGTCAAATCAGAGAATCGCGGTGAAAAAGGAACAGAGTCCGCATTGGATGATTTGAAGGATCAGTATCGAGGTGCCAAAGATGATATCAAGAATGTACGACCGAACCAAATTCTCTCTGAAGTGGAGTATTTCAATCTCTCCAGTCGCTTTGGACAAATCTTCACAGCAGGAATCGGGACGGAAGCCATACGAAAGATTTTGGAACGGATAGACATCCCATCTGAAATTGATCGACTGAAGGCAGAATTGGATGCCGGTGAAATGACCGACTCTAAGAAAACACTGCAGCGATTGAAGGTGTATCAGGGATTCGAGAAGGCTGGTCTCAAGTTTGAGTGGATGCTCCCGACGGTTATCCCAGTTATTCCTCCTGATTTGCGACCAATGGTAGCTTTGGATGGTGGTCGTTTCGCGACGTCTGATCTGAACGACTTGTATCGCCGTATCATCAACCGAAACAATCGTTTGAAAAAGTTGATGGCTATCGGCGCGCCTGAAGTCATCACACGCAATGAGAAGCGCATGCTTCAGGAAGTAGTCGATGCTCTCTTTGACAATAGTGCACGTCGTGGTCAGGCTTCCACGGCTGCCTCTACTGGTCAGCGTCGAGCACTTCGCTCGTTGGCTGATGCTCTTAAGGGCAAGCAGGGACGTTTCCGTCAGAACTTGTTGGGGAAGCGCGTGGATTATTCCGGACGTTCGGTTATTGTTGTTGGTCCAAAACTCAAGTTGCATCAATGTGGCTTGCCAAAGAAAATGGCACTTGAACTTTTCAAGCCGTTTATCATTCAGAAATTGATTGAGAAAGAATTCGCGCACAATGTTCGGACCGCTGGCCGTATGGTGGACGCTGAGGCCGAGGAGGCGTATGAAATCTTGGATGAAATCATCGAGAAGCATTATGTGCTCCTGAACCGTGCACCGACACTGCATCGCTTGTCTATTCAGGCTTTCCAGCCGGTGTTGATTGAAGGTAAGGCTATTCGCTTGCATCCGATGGTGTGTTCGGCATTTAACGCGGACTTCGATGGTGACCAGATGGCAGTCCATGTGCCATTGACCGATCAGGCTCGTGAGGAAAGCGCCAATATCATGTTGTCTTCGAAGAACCTCTTGAAACCAGCTTCCGGTGAACCAATTGTGTCCGCTACTTTGGACATGGTGTTGGGCGCATACTATCTCACGCACATGAAGGTTGGCGTAAAGGGAGAAGGCAAAATGTTTAGCACAATGAATGAAGCCATCCTTGCTTATCAGAGCGGTATTATTGATGTGAACGCAGCTATCAAATTGCTTTTCCGAGGTGAAGTGATTGAAACATCAGTCGGTCGGGTATTATTGAATGATATTTTGCCGGAAGAAGTCCGTTTCGTGAACCAGGAAATGACGAAGAAAGATTTGAAAGTCTTGATGTCTCGTATTTTGTCTGAATTAGGACAGGAAGAGACCGCAAAATTGGCTGATCGCCTGAAAGACCTGACTTTCCGTTCCGTAACGAAGTCGGGAATCAGTTGGGGCATGGATGACTTGAAAGTACCAGTCGAAAAAGGCGCGATTATTGCTGCCGCTGAAGAGCGTATCAAAGAAGTGAAGGAGCAATTTAACATGGGTCTGTTGACCAATGAAGAACGCCGGAACCGAACCATTGAAACGTGGAACGAAGCGAAGAATGAAATCACTGACGCTGTCCGTCGCTCTCTGGATAAAGAAGGACCGGTCTATTCGATGGTGTACTCAAAGGCTCGCGGTTCTGAATCAGTGGTCGTGCAGATGACCGGTATGAAGGGTCTGATGTCTGGTGCGACTGGAGAGACCATTGAATTGCCAGTGAAGAGCTCGTTCAAAGAAGGGTTTAATGTTCTTGAGTATTTCATTTCTACTCACGGTGCGCGTAAGGGTATGGCTGACACGGCTCTTCGTACCGCAACCGCTGGATACCTGACCCGTCGTTTGGTGGATGTCGCGCAGGATGTCATTGTCCGAACTGAAGACTGTAAGGATATCGAAGGAACTTATCTGTATCGCGAAGACTCTGACAAGACGGGTATTTCGTATGCGAGTCGCGTTGAAGGTCGTGTGGCCATTGAGGCGGTGAAGCATCCGGAAACCAAAGAAGTGATTGCGAAGAAAGGAATCCTCATCGACAAAGAAGCAGCCAAAATCATTGAAAATGAGAAGTCTATCGATCGAGTGAAGATACGTTCATCAGTCACCTGTAAGGCTCGCCGTGGCGTCTGTCGTCTCTGCTATGGTATTGATTTGGGACGCAGCGCATTAGTCGAACTGGGAGCTTCTGTCGGTGTGGTTGCAGCGCAGGCTATTGGTGAGCCGGGTACTCAGCTCACGATGCGTACCTTCCATGTCGGTGGCGTTGCGGGTTCAGATATTACCCAGGGTCTTCCTCGTGTTGAAGAAATCTTTGAAGCCCGTATACCGAAGACAGAAGCCGTTCTGGCTGATATCGATGGTCAGGTGCAGTCGATCAACAAGGATGGAGGCAAAACAACCAAGGTACTCGTCTACGGGAGCGACAAAGAAACACATGAGTATTCTGTTCCTTCCAACAT
>CAZDRG010000075.1:0-2948 GCA_964508015.1 uncultured Bdellovibrionales bacterium | reverse complement strand
CTTTCGATACAATTCTTCTTGTCCTTTTGTCTCTGCGAGCAATTCTTGCTTCTCTGCTTCCTTTATTTCTACTTCTTTTTGCTCACTAATGAGCGCTTCGCGGAGAATCTGCTGGTCAGTGCGCTCACCTTCAAGCGCAGTCTTTTCTTCTGAAGTCTGCGAACGCGCCGTGCGGAGCTGCTCAAATGAAATCTGAAGCGCCTCTTTAATTGAGGCAAAAGAATCGAGATCACTAAAGAAGTTGGACATGTCCTCTGCAGAAAAGACTGCCTCGACGAGTGAGTAGTCGTCGATCTCTTGTGTCTTTCTTAAAATCTGTGCGAGTGACGCTTGCTCTTTCTCTATTTTTTCCGAAAGCGATTCAATCGTTTCGCCATGCAGCACAATGCCGTTTGAAAGTTTTTTGATTTCGAGCTCAGTCGTTTGTACGCGGAGTTTTGCTTTTTTAATCTCACCATCGAGAATGGCGATGTCGCGCTTTAGAGATTCACCTTCCGAGGAAAGCGCATTGATTGAATTTTGTGTCTGCACCATCTGGCGCTCGAGTTCTGCAAGCTGTTTTTCGAGCTCGGCACGCTCTTCAGGAGAAAGATCCGGGTTCTGCGCAAAGACCCCCGATACCGGGAGCATCCACGCCGCACACACAAAAGCTAGAACCAGAAGAAACCGCATATACAAAAGCTATGACGAATACAGTATACCAGAGCTTACCGGCGACCCTCAAAAAACATGCACGCCTGAGGGAAATGCGCTATAGTAGCGGCGTCTTAGGAGGCTTACCTCCCTTTCATGCACCTACTCGTCGTCCTCCAAACACACTCACGCGCAGATAGCCAACAGTACCAAGGTGTACGTGCGCTCTCTGAGCGGCGCTACACCGGAGCCGACAAAGCTGAAACAGCAAAACGATGTGTGCGCTCACTCATCCACACCCTCAATCATTGTTTCCGAAACGCGCCCGACGTGGAAATCACACTCAAGATTTTTGACGATCACTCGGATGAATCATATCTCGCCGGACTCCGCACCGACCTTGGAAAAGCGCTTTTCGAGACTGAGCTCACATCACTTGAGGAAACCGGAATACTCGCAAGCATCGGCGCCTGCTACGCGTACGGAAAAGCAGAGGGTCGCGACCTCGTGTACTTTGCTCAAGATGACTACCTCTACGAAGAGACTGCGATTCTTGAAATGATCGCACTGTTTTGGGATGCGACGGGAAAAATTGGCAACTACGTCGCCATTTATCCGTTCAATGACCCATACCGGTACCGACCCGAAAATATTGTGCCCGTACGTGTCGTACAATCGGGCAAACGACATTGGCGTACCAGCTTCCAAACGGCATCGTGTTTTATGTTGCATCATCGGACGCTCGTAAAAGAGTACGATCTTTTTTCAGCACTCGCGCGTCACGCGGTTGATCCGAAGATGGAAGATGACACCATCAACAAGCTTTTCCAAGAGCGCGGATACTTTCTCTTCACTCCACTCCCATCGCTCGCACTTCATATGCAATACGAGTCTGAGCGCGATCCTTTTATCGACTACCGACCACTCTGGGAAAAATTTGCTGATGCCTCTATAGAAAAAGATATCTCTGAACTTTTTAAAGGAGACACACCGATTCTTCTCAATATCGGCGCCGGCAACGAGCCCCTCAATGTCGCTGCACTCGCCAACTACAAAGAGCTCCGCTACGACAACGACACAGCATCGCGTCCTGACATTCTTGGAGATATCGCCACCATGCAGATGATCCCTGCACAATCAGTAGACGTACTCTGGGCAAGCCACATCATCGAGCATGTCTTCTATGGAGAACTTCCAGGAGTTTTTGGAGAAATGAAACGCATTCTCAAAAAAGATGGTTGCGCCATTCTCATCACGCCAAACCTTGGCTCACTCGGCCCGTACATGGAAGATCGCATTGATGAGACTGTCTACACAACATCAGCCGGCCCGATCGCACCGCTCGATATGATCTATGGCTACCGCGGCTTTACCTCACGCGGTATGACCGGCATGATGCACAAAATCGGCTTCAATGCGCGATTTCTCCATACGACCCTCAATATGTTTGGTATCAAAAATCGCATCTACAAAACACCATTCGAAATTATTGCAGTAATCGGAAATCATCCCGAACTCGAAAAGATTTTTGGTGAGCTCTACGGAAGCACTCCCGAATTAGCACACGGAGAAATGTGATTACAAAAAGGCCCGCGCTTCGCGCGGGCCTTTTTGTAATTCTTTACGCTGCTTCTGGCGCAGCCTCTCCTTCTTCTTCCTTCTTGCCCTTTGCCTCTACTTCAATAGAATCCATATCAATCTGTGCGACTGGCTCCTCTACTTCTTCCTTCGCTTCTGCGGCAACCACAACCATTTCTTCTGGATCATTAAGGATTGTTACACCTGCGGGTGCCTGTACCTGTGCAACCGTAATATGACTATCAAAATCAACAAGTGTTGAAACATCAACGATAATCTCATGAGGAAGATCTTTTGGCATCGCCTCAATCTCAAGTTCATGGATCACTTTTGTGAGTACGCCGCCCGCCTTCACAACTGGAGCCTCGCCAGTAAATTCGATTGGCACGTGCACCGTTACCTTCTTGCCCTTCTCGATCGCGTAGAAGTCGACGTGAAGTGGCGCGCCGGTTACCGGATCATGTGCAATATCTTGTACGAGTACATCTTTTTCTTCGCCAAGACCAGCAAGGGTGATCACGGTTGACTCTCCCGCTTCGCGGAATACCTTATCAAACTCAATACGAGAAAGCGTAATAGGAGTCGCTTCTTCTTTCGGGCCATACATCACTGCTGGCACTTTTCCATTGGCACGCAAACGGGCAAGCTGCTTGCCGCGCTCGCTGCGTGTCGTCACTTGTAGCGTGTTAACCATACGGGAGCTAGCCTATCATATATAGGTGTAATTGCAACAAAAA
>CAZDRG010000074.1:0-2965 GCA_964508015.1 uncultured Bdellovibrionales bacterium | reverse complement strand
ATATAACACATATTATTCGTAGCCTGATTATACCAGACACATATCACACGTTCTACGAAAGAAAAACAAGGCTTCGATATGCCTTGTCTTGTATTATCTGACTGAAAAAAATATTGAAAGAAATCGTGAATCTCACTTTATTCTGTCTTCCATTAAAACTTGTCGATTTTCTTTTGGTTCACAAGCATAGAGCAACTTTCCTATGAACAGAAGACCAACAAAAACAGCGATCGTACCAATAATGCCCGCGAGAGAAGTAGCGAGTTTTTCATTGTGAATGCCCGGCATCAAATAATCAGAAAAGGCCGCCACAAAAAGTCGCTTCCCTTGCCCAAGAAATCCCTGTTCTTCGGCTACTTTTTCTAGTCCATCCGGAGACGATGATGCAAAGAGTGAAACGATACCACCAATAAAAAGGGCGGTGATAAACACTCTTTTCCAACTACTGTTCATACGTTTCTTCTTTTTCAAGACTCGCCAACTTGTATCCACTCTTCATCAAAAGAGACAACACCATAACTGTGATAGCCCCTTCCATTAGTCCAATAGCTACATGCGTCAGTGTCATCGCGGGAAGCACGGCGGACAAGGCTTTCGTTCCGGAAATGGCGATTTCAAACGAAGTCGCAACTGCCGCGGCAATAACCGAAACCCAAGCCGCGACGAATGCGCATGATAAGAGACCCTTCTTCCCAATCTTCCCTCGCATCAAAAAACGAAAGAAGGTATACCCACCGATGGCCCCGATGATACCCATATTGAAAATATTCGCTCCGAGCGCGAGAATGCCACCATCACCAAACATCAGCGCCTGAGTCGAAAGTAGAACCGTCATGACCAACAATGCTTCAAGTGGACCAAGGATAAGCGCCGCCAATACTCCCCCGAGCAAATGTCCCGATGTCCCTCCATCAATCGGAAAATTCACCATTTGCGTTGCAAAGATAAGCGAGCCGACAGCTGCCATGCGGAGCATTTTTTCTCGCCCCATCTTCGATAATCGACTCTGAAAACTCACCTCCGAACCTCCGTCTGAATGAGGAAATGTGGCCCACTTTGCCTTTAAGACAGGTATCTTTTCCAGAAAACTCTGGCGCACCTTTTGCAAAGCAAACGACACAGCCACAGCGACCGCCCCTGCCAAACCAGCTGCTGATCCACTATTCAAAAAATCATCTGGTATATGCATATCTTTGTATAAATATTTACGTAATTACTCTCACGTCCTCATCTTACTTCATCACTTTGCAAGAAAAAATATTATTCAATAAAAATAATAAATAATTGATATCACTTAGTATATCAGTTCAAATCCTCCTTGGGTAAAAAATAGAGATTCATCAAAGCCTCTATTTGGCATTTTTTTCATCAATCGGATTCGATACTGACCAAAGGTATTGGAAGATACCGCGCATGCTCTCGGTGATAATTCGATGCTTCACCGCGACGATGAACGGATATCGGCCAGAAAACTGTACAAATACATCATCGACGATCCAGACCGAAGCCTGAAATCCATCGACACCAGCCGGCATTTCCCGAAGGATGATTCCCTGCTTGATGATTTTCTTCGAATCGATACCGCGCGCAAAACCGTGCGGGACAAGCGTCCGCGTCGTGATGCTCTTCTTCTTCTTGACCCTGAGAAGAATGTCTCCAAAACCGTCGGAAAAAATCCTGGTGTAATTCCCGGCACCGGGCGTATCAATCGTACATATAATAGTCCCCGGCTTGAGACTCACCAGTGTCTTCTCGATGAATGCCTTAATACTCGCCTTTGTGTCATAAACCTTCGCATCCGGAAAATCGGACTCACTCCGATAAGAATCTGCGAGTAACCCTCCAAGCCTTCGTGCAATTTCGATCCGGTTCTCAAGAACATTTTCGAGCATCTTCGGCGACTCAATCCAGTACCAAGTAGTCCCGTGATACAGATGCGACGAGACATACCCGTCTCGAGCAAGCCGATCAAGCACACTCGCTGCGGTGGTCCGTGGAAGCTCCGCCTTCTTGGCTACCTTCGCAGAAGAAGATTCCCCAAGCTCCGTAAGCGCGATATAGACAGACACCTCATTGGCATTGAAACCAAGGTCCCTCAAGTGTTGCCGAATTTCTTTCCGTATTTCAAATGTCATATACGCAGTATTATATCCTCATGAAACCACGGATTGGAACCACGCGCAATGGAAACAAGAAAAACAGCCGGATGAATCCGACTGTTGTGATGTTTATCTGAATGCTACCAGATTGTGCCTCGCTCGATTTTCAAAACGGTTCTGAAAATGTCGTGTTGCAAAGATTCGATCCCGAGCAAGCATTCCATCAAAAAACTTCCCTCTCCCTTCTCGATATGCATCATCTGGTACGAAGTTATATTCCCTCCGAACACCACGTTCATAGACTGCAAACCGGTTCGAATCCGACCCGAGAATAGACAAATCAATATCGATAAACGCCGCCCTGTCTCGATCAGATAGATCAACCGCATGATGCTTCGTCGCAAGAATGAGGGCCGTCACGTCCTCAATCAGACGCGCCGATGTACCGAAACGGAAGAGACTCTTCCGTGCGTACTGTGCGCTTTTTTCCTCATTGTCTTTCGCCTTCGGATTATAAATCACATCGTGATACCAGAAAGCGAGTTCCATCATGACCGGATTGCGCATTGTGTTCCGCACCCGATCAAACTCCTTCAGACAGTCTGCGATATGCGTCAGTGTGTGATATGCCCGATGCTTCTCGGTGTATCGCCTTGTGATTCGCATGAATTCACATACAGGATCTCCTCTGAGTCTCATCGCATTCCACAATGCCACAAACCGAACGAGTAACACTCCTCTGTTCCTCATAATTCACTCCTTTAAACTTGACAAGTATGCAATTTTAGCGTATAAAGAACAAATTCGTACCTTCCTTAATTCACCCCTCAATTAGGACACCTGATCAAAATAAAAGGTTACCTTTA
>CAZDRG010000073.1:0-3067 GCA_964508015.1 uncultured Bdellovibrionales bacterium | reverse complement strand
AACGAAATTGAGCGAAAAAAAGAAAGAGTGGTGGGAGAATATGGAGGATATCCCGAACGGAGGGTTCATTCGGGAAAAAATTTCCTCGATCGAGAGAGTTTTCGGCCTCATATTTGGTTTTGATGCCAAGATGTTCGATGAGTGGCGCGATACCACGCCGACAGATATCAACGACGACACGGAAGGGGAGATAGGTTCCGATATACGCTTTGGTGGGAACAACTGGCACGAGAGCTTCAAAGAGTCGATGGAGCTCTTCGGGTGTGATATTATTTTCATTCAAATTGGTTCGCACGAGGCGCATACCACATGCCGGATCGCTGTCATTGAGCTGAGGTAGAATACAGTGTTCGGACGCGATAGTGGTTCCAGTAGCGTTTTTGCGACCAGGCTTTGAGTGCACATCGGCCATAGCGGCAATGTGGTCAAAAAGCCCGTCGTTGGAAGCTACGCTTTCGAGTTGCGCGAGAGTCGCTTCGTTGGGAAGAAGTGCGTCTTGGACGTGAAACACAACCGGCACCTTCATTTTTTCGGTGCGGAGTTCACTCTGATATTCGGATATTTTTTTGAGAGAGTTATTGAGCATATCTGATAGCGCGAGGGGATTAAGATACTATGAGAGAGGCGACAACAACTTAGAGCGCGTCGTAGAGTTGTTCATATTCTTTGACCGTGTTTCGGAGGTCAAAAGAAGTCTCAACGAATGCGCGGGCATTGTGGCCGAGTCGAGTTCGCTCGGTTGGATTGGCCTGCAAATTGGCGATGGTTTGAGTTAATGCTTGCATATCGCCGCGAGGAATCGTAGCACAGATATCTTGGTTTGCGAACTCTTTGAAGAGCGGGAGATCAGAGAGGATGACTGGCTTCCCGCAAGCATAGGCTTCGATGATGACGAGTGGGACATCGAATTTTCCACGCATGTCATTGACGGGGAAAACGATGATATCTGCGAGGTTATAGAGTTTTGGCATATCCGCATAGGTATCAGTGAAACGGATATGGTGGAGAATACCAGCTGTCTGGAAACGCGCGGTGATTTCAATTTTTTTGAGGCGATCGTCCTCGTGTTTTTTGACGCGACAGGCGAACACGAACTTCATATTGGAGTTTGGATGAGCGCTGAAATATTCGATGAGCCAACTGGCGAGCATATCTGTCGCTCCAAGACGCGCATATTCACCGTTGTAGGTGACGATGAAGTCCTCGGGAGTCAAGTCAAAGTATTGGAGTGTCTCGGCATTTTTTTGAGCTGGCTGATAAAGCGAGAGGTCGACTCCTGGGTAGATGCGACTGACGTGATTGATGCCAATATTTTGAAGGAGTTTTTTTGAGTAATCAGAGTAGACAACGATGCGATCGGCGAAGAGGAGCTGTTTCCACTGTTTTGGTCCATAGAGATCTTCCCGAAGCGTGGCAATCGTTTGAATCGTCTTTCCGTGAGTTGGCCGACTGAAGAAATTAATGAGAGAAGTGTTTTTCCGGGTTGGAGTGAAGAGATAGTGAGTGATATCAAATTTTCCTCGTAAGTTTCGCAGAGAGGCGAGCAAACGGAGCTTTTCTCCGAAATCGAGCTCATTTTTGGTATAGCAAGGAATCTGAGTAATATTGGCTGGAAGATCCGGCAGCCAGGTCGGCGTGGTGAGGATACTGACGTGGTGTTCACTAATTGACTTTGCCAGAAAGTAAGCAAAATTTTTGGAGGCTTCATCCCAGGGCGGGACGAGCGGACGAGTGGCGAGGAGGATTTTTTTCATAATGGTTTGCATAAAGAGAAGCGATGTAGGAGTCAGCGAGAAAATGAAGATATCACTATCATACAAGAAGCTTGGATTTCGGTCACTGATTCTTGAGAGTTTTCTTTACAGAAAGCAGGAATCCTGTCAGAATAAAGCGATTTCTCTGTATCTTGTATACTGGGATGGAAAGAAAGAGAAACCCCTTCTTAATTTATATATAAAATTCATTATGTCACTCAAAGTCGGAATTGTCGGATTGCCCAATGTCGGAAAATCAACTCTGTTTAAGGCGTTGACGAGAAAGCCGGTTGATATAAATAATTATCCTTTCTGTACCATCGAGCCCAATATCGGTATCGTGGAGGTTCCGGATGAGCGACTCGAGAAACTGGCCACATTGTCGGGGAGTAAGAAAATTATTCCGGCTGTGATTGAATTTGTGGATATCGCGGGACTGGTGAAAGGGGCAAGCGAGGGAGCAGGACTGGGCAATAAATTTCTTGCCAATATCCGTGAAGTCGATGCTATCGTGGAAGTCGTTCGGGCATTTGAGAACACGGATATTATTCACGTGCATAATCGTGTCGAACCGGAGGACGATATTGCCATTATCAATACCGAGTTAATTCTGGCTGATCTTGAAACGCTTTCGAAACGTAAAATCAAGACGGCTAAGGAAGCACGTGGTGGGGATAAAGACGCGCCGATTGAGCTTGCGCTTATTGAGCGTTTGGAACGAGAATTGTCGGAGGGTATTTTGGCGCACCAGATTTTGCTTTCACTGACAGATGAGAAAGAGCGGAGAATCTTGCGCGGTCTGCAGTTGTTGACTGCCAAACCTTTCTTGTATGTCTATAATATTTCAGATACCCATCAGGCGCTCACTCCGGCGCTGGAGGAGCGGCCACACGTCAAGCTGGATATTAAAATTGAGGAAGAATTACTGGATATGACTTCTGAAGAGATGGCTGAGATGGAAATCACATCCCATATCGGTGATTTGGCTCGTCAGGCTTATGTATTACTCGGATTGATGACCTATTTCACTACTGGTCCCGAGGAAACGCGCGCCTGGACGGTGAAACAAGGTTCAACCGCTCCGCAGGCCGGAGCTGCTATTCATGGAGATTTTGAGGAAAAATTTATTCGAGCGGAGGTGATTCACTGGGACACTCTTCTGGCCGCTGGGTCATGGAGCGCGGCCCGTGATCAGGGGACCCTTCGTATTGAAGGAAAAGACGCGATTATTACTGATGGAGATGTGATTGTCTTTCGGGTGTAAAACACGCTTAAGTATTCTTCTCAAATTTTTTTGTGAGAGATTGAATGAT
>CAZDRG010000072.1:0-3080 GCA_964508015.1 uncultured Bdellovibrionales bacterium | reverse complement strand
GAGATTATCTGAACCCCTTGCACGCTGAAGGTTTTATGACCAACTTTGCCTATCTCGGATTCACATCAGGATTCCTCCCGCTCCTCACGCTCCTTATCTTAGTCACTCTGATTGATAGGAATGCATCTGATCGCAATACGAGTACTCTTACAGTCAAACTCTGGGTCATCGGTATTCTTTTGGCGACGGTATCTCTCTTTGCCACCCCACTCTATATCTCCTACACACCAGTCGGACTCGGCACCATCAATGGCGTTCAGCCACGCTATCTTCTCCCTCTCCTTTTTCCATTCCTCTTTGTCATCGGTCCGAGCCGATCTCTCATTTTGAAAAAACCAACACACGTTTATCCCCTTATATTTGGTGTACTCGCACTCATTCTCCTCTGGGGTATCTGGGACTGCATCATCAGTCTGTATCATTAAATATCTCTCTTAGACCTCACCACTAAAAAAGAAATTTAATTTAGTCTATTATTCACACACTCTCTTATGAACATTCTCATCACTGGTGGAGCTGGATTTATCGGATCACACACGGTAGTCGAACTCGCTCAAGCCGGACACACTCCCATCATCCTCGATAATTTTTCCAATTCGCAACTCTCTGTTCTCGACGGTATAGAGAGCATACTCGGATATCGTCCCACGCTCTACACTGGAGATTGTACTGATCAAGCCTTCCTCGACTCTGTCTTTGAGCAAGAATCCATAGACGGTATCATTCACTTTGCCGCGCTCAAATCCGTCGGAGAATCTCTTGAGCAACCACTGCGTTATTATCAAAATAATATTGATTCTCTCATTCACATTCTCGAGACTGCTCTTCACCACAATGTGCAAGCCTTTGTCTTCTCCTCTTCTGCCACCATCTATGGCGAACCCGACATCCTCCCTATCCCCGAAACTGCCCCTCGCAAACTAGCCACCTCACCCTACGGAAATACCAAGCAAATCGGCGAGGATATTCTTCGCGATACCGTCACGGCAGCTCATGGGAAACTCCATTCAATTGCTCTTCGATATTTCAACCCGATTGGCGCCCACTCGTCTGGTCTTATCGGCGAACTCCCCATTGGCATTCCCAATAACCTCATTCCTTATCTCACGCAAACCGCGGCAGGGAAAAGAATAAGTCTCACTATCTTTGGCAACGATTATCCAACTCCAGATGGCACAGCACTTCGAGATTTTATCCACGTCGTCGATCTCGCGCAAGCACACATTACCGCTCTTGAATCCCTCTTTTCAAAAACACCTTCTCCAGAAGTCTATCGAACCTACAATGTCGGCACGGGAGTGAGTACGAGTGTCAAAGAACTCATCGAAACTTTCGAACAAGTCACGGGAGTTTCCGTCCCACATACCATCGGAGCGCGAAGAGCAGGTGATATCGTTACTTGCTATGCTGATCCACAGAAAATCAAACAAGAGCTTGGTTGGGAAGCCAAACTCTCAATTTCTCAAGCCCTCAAAGACGCTTGGCGCTGGCAACAAAACTTGAAATAAATTGCCTTACGATTTCGTGCGCATCTTCTCCTCCCTACGAAGGAAAGCGATCAGACGTTCAGTATCCGTACCCGAGCTCAGCGTCGTGTGATGAGCGATGATGTCCTTTCGGGCTTGGACTCCTAGACGTTCCCGAAGATTCTACTCTTCATCCTAGCTGTTGCTTGATAAAGGTCTGAAAATGAGTGACGCGTATTTTTTGCTCAGGATTCATCAAGAATGGCTCCACATCCTTGGCGAGGAAGGAAAAATCCAACTCTGCACATCGAGAAAAAATTTTTTTGACAAATTCTTCCTTACTCATCTCCATGATCGTTTCAATGTATTCAAAATTGGGTTGTGTCATACCATACAGATAGCTTACATCAAAGAAGTCGCGCCCTTTCTCACGCTTACGCTCCAGGATAGTAATCAGTTTTTGCGACAGGAGAATATCAACCGGATTCACCAATATATTCCGATAGATATCAAACTTATTCAACGTATGTACTACTGGTACAAAAATCTTCTCTTTTTCCATCATATCAATTCGCACCAGTATTTTCTCCTCTGCATCAGATTCAAGTTTCGCTTCCTGCAAAATACGAGGAAATTTCACATAGCAATGATAAGCGCTTTTTTCAATCGTTCGGAATTCAACAGTAAATCCCTTCAGTCGCATATCCTCTACCACTGCATCTGCTAACCCCTGGAACTCATCAAAAGAAAGACCAAAATTATCAAAATCAAGATCTTCGGAAAAACGACTTCCGTTATACGCTATCCGAAGCGCTGTGCCACCGATGAAACTCAAATGTTGGCTTTTCTCTTGTTTAAAAAGAGAATCAAGTAATTCATGCTGGATATACTCAACCAGTATACTCTTGAGCGAAGCCACCGTGTGAGATGGATAGTAGGATTGTAATTGTTCGAATGTCAGCATAGCGACTAGATAACCATCCGAATTATTTTCTCAAGTTTTTGTATTCCGAATTCACGGAGATACTTGTCCAATTTCTTCTTGTCAATCATTTTTTTCAATTCTTCCTTGTTCAATCTCAATTCAGAAATATCCTTCTCATCATGAATCTTCCCAAGATAAAAATAGAGATAATCCAGTAAAGCCTTTTCTGGTTCGGCTATCAAATACTTACCGTATACCGTCTCCTTTACGATATACCCGAAAAAGAGTTTCGGTTGAATATGCCGATACGAAAACACACCAAAACTATTCGAAAACTTTCTCGTGGTCTTGGTGGTGACGCAGGTCTTCGCAAATACCATCTCGGGTATGATGCCATAGTGACTCAGGGCGTACTCCAAACTCAGATAGCTCGGCTGATAGATGAGGAACGAAATCTCTTCCGATGATAATTTCTCCTTTTCATCCGAAAAAACATCCCAACCCCTTTTGATATGCTCAAGATATCCATTCTTTCGCCACAAAGAGAGCTGATGCTCAAAAAAATCAACTTTGCTCAGTAAAAGATCCATCCTACTGAAATATGGCTTATTTATAGCATTTTTGAATTCCTGATATTTCATTTAATTATCAAATATAGTAATCTACTGAAATTATACAAAAACAAAATT
>CAZDRG010000071.1:0-3154 GCA_964508015.1 uncultured Bdellovibrionales bacterium | reverse complement strand
GGAGTGGTTTCAGCCATAAGTATTATTGACAAAAATGATTAATAAGAGTATAATTGTATATTCCTTAATAATTGTACTCTACAGGGATTTTCCCTCTTTTTCAAGCTTTTTCCAACCTCGCGACCTAAACATGGGTCGCATCCAAACAAGGAGATTCTTCCATGCTGTGTATTCTTACTGGTTTCATCGGTGCTTGTTTGCTCTATCGCCGGCGGGTTCTGAAACAGCGAAAAAAAGCTAGGACTCATATCTTCCGAAGAAAAATCGTCTGAATCCCGTCCTCTTCAAGCCTGCTTCTCCCGATAGAGTCTCGTCTTTCGCGCCTCTTCAAAAAAGAAAATAAGCAAAGTGAAAACCAGAGCCGTCAACCAATCAAGCCACCCTATTTCCGTCATCCCAAGTGCATTTTGAAAAAATGATATATTGGTAAACAGAGTCATCAGACTCACAGAAATAGCCATCGCTCCCCACACATACCAATTAGAAAAAAATCGCATGTGAAAAAACGGCGTGGTGGCACTGCGTGATTGCAAAAGATTAGCCATTTGCGTGAGCGCAATGGTGATATAAGCGGCAGTGGTAGCCTTCATATACATCAATTCTCCAATCGGAAGACTCTCCCCGAATGCCCAACCATCTCGCATGAGTGACAAAAGAAAAGCCGAGACCGCCCCCATTGCCATGAGCAGTCCCAAGATGATGATTCGACGTACACCATCCCAGTCCATCACAGACTGCTTCCCGTTTGATGAGGAGACATGGCTCTTTGAGCTCGGCTCTTCCGGCTCCATACCCAGTGCAAATGATGGAAGAAGATCTGTCGCCAAGTCGGTCGCAAGAATCTGTATGGCTGTAATCGGCATCGGGATATGAAACAAAAATCCCAAGAGAACCGTGAACAATTCACTCGCATTTGAAGTGAAGACATAATGCACGAACTTTTTCAGATTACTAAAAATCGTTCGCCCCTCACGAATACCCGACACGATAGAAGCAAATCGATCATCCAGGAGAATCATATCAGCAGCATCTTTGGAGACATCTGTGCCAATAATACCCATAGCGATACCGATATCCGCCTTCTTGAGCGCGAGAGCATCATTGACCCCGTCGCCCGTCATCGCCACAATGTGCCCCTCACTCTGAAGCAGCGCGGCTATTCGAAGTTTTTCAGCCGGAGCAATCCGAGCGAATATCACATCTTGTTTCAACAATATAGCGAGAGCCTGATCCGTCATACCCGGAACGGTCGCTCCATTCACTACGACCTCCTCTGCACCAGGAGCGAAAAATCCAATCTCGCGCGCAATGGCAAGCGCGGTTTTCTCATAATCCCCAGTCATCATCATCACTCGGATTCCGTACTCCCGACACTGGAGTAAAGCTTCTTTCGTCCCTGCTCGTGGTGGATCAATCATGGCCATCATTCCCACCCAGGTCAACTGCTTCTCCATCTCATCGACATAGACCGATTCCGGAAGACCTTCCAAGTCGCGGTAGGCAAAAGCGAGTACCCGTAATGCCTGAGAGGAAAGATGATCATACACTGCTTGAACAGCCACCCGATCTTCAGTAGTAAAAGGACGTCGTCCATCTGGGGTCATCCAGTGAGTTGCCAATTCCAACATCACATCCGGCGATCCCTTTACATACGATGCCGTCATTCCATCACGATACACTACACTCATACGCATACGCTCTGACGCAAAAGGAAGTTCGGAAATTTTATGATACCCTCTCTCAAAGAATCCTTGCTTCGCATTGTATTTCCGTGTTGCAACCAAAATAGCTCCCTCGGTTGGATCTCCGAGAATCGTATACTCCCCTTTATCCGAAACCAGGCTTGCGCTATTGCAGAGGGCTCCGATACGAAAAAGCATTTCTCCCCCCGGAAGGGCCGTCGCGTTCATCGGCTTTCCATCCAAAGAAAATTCTCCTTCTGGTTTATACCCGACGCCACTCACTTGATATGCTGTCGTGCCCAATACAATTTGTGTCACTGTCAACTCATTTTTCGTAATAGTGCCCGTCTTATCCGAACAAATAATAGACACCGATCCCAATGTCTCCACAGCAGAAAGCTTCTTCGCCAGCACATGATGCTTGAGTAATCGGCGCATCCCCAAAGCAAAAGAGACAGATATCGCTGCCGGTAACCCCTCCGGAACAACCGACACTGCCAATGCAAGAGCCAACAAAAAACTCCCATACAGCGAGAGTCCAAATTGCTGCCCGGTCACCAGAACAATCCCTCCCATCGCCACCGAAAGCAATGCAACCGCGCGTCCAAAACGTGTCATTTTTTTCTGAAGCGGTGTCGGTTCCTGTTTGATGGCTGCTGTCATTTGTGCCATTCTTCCGAGTTCAGTCTCCACCCCAATACCAACCACCACCATGCTCCCCTCACCAGCTACTACTGACTCTCCTGTAAACAGCATGTTTTCGATGTCGTTCTGTGCGACCTCTCCTTGCATCGCTCCAGCACGACGTTCTTCGGGAACAGATTCTCCAGAAAAAATAAAACTATTCACCTTCAAGTTATATGCCTCGACGATATATCCATCAGCCGGCACACTCGCACCACCATCGAGAAAAACAATGTCTCCTGGAACAATATCTCGCGCATCAATTTCTCGCTTCTCTCCACCACGAATCACAATAGCCCGATCGGTCATATATTGAGCGAGTTTTTCGAGAATTTGTTCCGCCTTAAATTCCTGAAAAAATCCCATCAGGGTATTCACGGTGATAATCAGCAGGATGACTATTGCATCGCGTGACTCCCCTACCAGAATAGCCAGAATACCGGCGACGCCAAGAATCCAGACAAACACATCATTTAATTGCCGAAAAAAAAGTTTGACTACCCAGTAATCACGTTTTTTTTCAATCGTATTTTTTCCGTATTGCGCAAAACGTGCCAATACTTCTTCTTCGGAGAGTCCGCTGGTCCCCGTACCAAACAGAGACAGTATTTCTTCCGGCTCGTATTGATAGAATGGTCGGTGTTCTGCCATATATTTTTGATATGTTCCTTAATTTGATAATTTGACGAACAGGGGGAAAGAGTTTATTCTACTTTGATTCTTTAACAATTCAATCATACCCCAAACAGGATAATTTTTCCTGTTTTCCACCCCGCCTCACGGCACCA
>CAZDRG010000070.1:0-3267 GCA_964508015.1 uncultured Bdellovibrionales bacterium | reverse complement strand
ACTCCATATCCAGAATCCGAGGGTTCTCTCGAGACTTGGTTAGATTTGAACAAATGAAACCATCCAGTCTGAAACGTCGCGCCAGAATGATAATCGCATCAATTTCTTGATGGGTGAGATCGGGAGACAGTTTGATAAATATCGGTTTGGTTTTCGGTACTGTCGCGATTTTCGTCAATAAATACTCGAGGTTCTCTCTGTCTGTAAATGGACAACCACCATAGGCATTCGGGCAACTGATATTGATGGTTACATAGTCACCAATCTGACGCATTTCCCGATAGGCTCGAAGATAATCAGCCGTTCCCGACTCCTTCGCAACGGTCTCCCGATTATTCGTTTTGGCGATATTGATGCCCACGGGAATACGAAATTTTTTCCCATGCAGTCTTTTGGCGAGAGAACGGGCACCTGCATTGTTCAAACCATAGTGTACCAAGAGACTTCGAGATTTTTTCAATCGCCACATACGCGGCTTTGGATTGCCCGCGCACTTGTCACCCGTAATCGATCCGATTTCCATAAACCCGAATCCGACCTCCGGCAAGATATCTGTCAATCTCCCATTCTTATCAAATCCCCCCGACAATCCCACTGGATTCCGAAAATCAATCCCGCGAATCCGTTGGGCAAGCATAGGGTGCTGAAAATCAAACAGAAATCCAGCCACGCACCTCACCCAAGCATATCTCCCAAGCGACTCACCAAAAGAAATCATACTGTCATGAATCTTCTCTGGATCGATCTGAAACACAATTGGTTTGAAAAAATGGACATACAAAAAATGCACAATGACCTGCTTCAGACGTGAATTCGAACGATACTCCATAGTTCAATCAATCATATTCCCTAAATAAGAACACTTCTTCCTTCCTTTCCCTTATTCTAGCCTGATTCCCAAGAGAATGGAACCCTCTCGTGGCCGATCCAAGCGTTTCTTCAATCAAAATTCAGTTTCAAGAGACGTTCCAGCCGGTCTAAGAGTCCGGGGATAATATTGAATGCGATTGGAAAGGTATAAAGGAACAAGGCAAGCGGAATACTTACCCAGACCGCTAACATCCCCAAAATAGTGCATATCGGGGTAAGAGCCGAGCGAATTTGCGCCTGAACAAGCAATCGGCGGGAAAGATGATCCGTATCAATCTCTTTTGAATTCAACGCGTAACGAAGAATAATCCACGCTAGGATTCCGATGATAAACACATTGAGTCCGTACAGGAAAATCGCCAGTCGTAATGCTGGGTATTCACCGAGCAGGTGCGCAGAAAACGGGATCAACGCGACAAAAGACAGGTACAAAATATTCAGCAGAACCAGTACTCGATTTACATTCTTCGTAAAGGCTCCGTAAAAAAAGTTATGTGCGATCCAGAACATAGCCAACACAGCAAAACTCACAAAATAACCAACAAAAAGTGGTCCGAGATGACTCAGTGCCATAAAAAGATCGCGGTCGTTCGCGGAGTGGAGTTCCGGAACAACGATTTCAATCACCAGGAGAGTCATGACAATCGAAAATATTCCATCCGATAATGCTTCGAGTCGATTCTTATTCATACATCTTCTCCGTATCAAAAGTTACCAAACATCTATTGACTCGGGATACCGATAACCGCCCGCAAGTCAGATTCGTACTCTGGACTATGCCGATGAACGCGGATATTGTCAATCAGACTCTTCTCTTTTGTCTCCGAGAAATTCCCTGCTGAGACAATCAAACCCATCTCATACAACACCTCATCGAAATACCCCGGGAGTATGATCTTCCACGTCAATGGAAACTTCACCGTGGAAATATCTTCAACACGCCGCGTCAAGGCGTTGGTACAGTTATTCGTCAGTGTATTGTACATCTGTGGTCGCTGATAGATAGCATTCACATCTTCCGCTAACTTGCGAAGGAGCTCTTGCGCCTGCGCCGGAGAAGCGATAGTTCGGTAGAGATACACCCGTTCATCACGAATATCCGTCCGCAGTCCAACAATATCCTGTTCCGACCCAACAATATAGATGACTTCAAACTGCCGAAGCATACCAAGGAAAGGCGAAAATGTCTCACCGACCTCGCGGCGCGTCTCCAGGGAAATCACGACGTGCCGACCATCCGAAAACCCAAAAGACAGAAAAATGTGTGCTAGCCCCTCAAAATCATCAAAATGCGAGATAAAAACATCGACACCCGTGATATTAGTCACATCAAATGTGCGAGTCTCGTAGCGAATATCCGCCTCTGTTTCAGTCCGCCATTTGAAATGACGGAAATTTTCAATCGTCATCCGATCCCCCTCAAAATTGAAATGAGGCAATTGCTCCTGACCAAGCTCCCAATTTCGCTCATGTGACGGCTGGAAAACCATCACCAAAATTAAATATGCCCCAAAAAAGCATGCCGCGAGAAGCATACCCATTCTGAACTTTTTTGTTCGATACAAACGCATGTGTTTCATATTGCTCTCTCCAGTATATCAGGTACCTTCGAGAAAGAAATCAGAAATACGATGTGACAAATGTAAAACCCTTGGTGCTCCATGAGCTCCAAGGGTTTTTGTCTGATTCGACTAAGGATTCCTTCAGCCCGGCAGACGGCCGGGGCAGATAATCTGGCTGCCACGAGACCAACGAGGCATATATTTAAGCGGCCAGGCGGCGATGACCCAGGAAGAATGGTGGAGTTGGTTTCGGTTGTACATTCGGTTGTACTCGACATACAATATAAATACCTGACCCTCCTCGCCTTCAACAAAGAAGAGATTCCCGCCGTCATTGAGTAGGAAGCCGGCCTCACCATTAGGCTGCTCATCGATCATCTTGTCAATGTCTTCAAGCATGGACTCATAGCCAAACCGTGGAAGCGCCTCTCGGATAAGCCCGTCATCAACTTCCTCCTTGAGAATAGAGCCCACATAGGAACATCCCGCCGGCAAACCAGGAAGATCACGCCTGGTGCCCAAGCCGAAACGTGCAACGAATTGGTCGTAGAAATAGATGGAGACACCATCACGCTGAAACGTTGAACCGTCGAGAAATGACTTCCTTCTGAAAACGGTCGTCTGATTGATCGGCTTGAGAAGATGGTTTTCATAAATTATTTGCCCACCACAGGTTCTCTCCGAACTCATCGACAACCGACCATTGGATTTTTCTGACATAATATAAACCCTCCAAAAGAACTTTTCCCTCACGCGCCGGAAAATGAGGCGTTTTCGTAGCAATCGTTCATTCCGTTCTGAATTAGGACACTCTGGTGTAGAGTGTCAGTATGAA
>CAZDRG010000069.1:0-3334 GCA_964508015.1 uncultured Bdellovibrionales bacterium | reverse complement strand
AAACTGATGCAGAAAATGATGACTCCGAAAAACGTGAAGAAACACGAGAAAGAAATTCGTGAACAAATCGAGGAACTGAGAAAAAGTGGTAAGGTGAGTGATGATCAGATTCGTCTTATGAAGGCTCGTCTGGGACTGAAATAACTCAAATAAAAGAGTGATGCTCTCTGCTGTATGGAGATGACACGAGAACAGAAAATTGATGAGCTTTTGACCCGCGGTGTAGCGGACATGATTGATGGTGAACGTCTTCGGGAGCGATTAATGCGTGGTGATGAATTGCGCGTGAAACTTGGTATTGATCCGACGAGTCCGAATCTGCACATTGGTCGGTCGGTAGTGCTCCTCAAGCTTAGAGATTTTCAGGAACTTGGTTGCAAAGTAGTGCTCATTGTGGGGGATTTTACGGGCCAGATCGGGGATACTAGCGACAAAGAGAGTGAGCGCCCGATGCTCAAATCTGACCTCATCAAAGAAAACATGCGGACATATACGAGCCAGTTGGGTATGGTAATTGATCTTTCCAAAGCGGAAATTCACTCGAATTCAGAATGGCTTGAGCCGCTTGGGTTTGACGATGTTGGCGCTGAGGCAGAACACTTCTCTGTCGCGGAATTTATTGCTCGTGAGAATATTAAGAAACGTCTTGATGAAGGTAAGCGCGTATCACTGCGTGAAATGCTCTACCCACTTATGCAGGGATATGATAGCGTCGCCGTCCATGCCGATGTTGAGCTTGGGGGGACGGATCAGCGTTTCAATCTGTTAGCGGGAAGAAGATTGCAAGAAGCACATGGACAGGCAGCACAGAGTATTCTGATGACTGATTTGATGTTGGGAACTGATGGACGCAAGATGAGCTCGAGCTGGGGGAATACGATTAATTTGCTCGACACGCCGAACAATATGTTTGGGAAAGTGATGAGTATCGCTGACTCCATGATTGTTCCATATCTGATTCATTGCACGCGAGTGCCGCTTGCTGAGGTGGAAGTGATTGAGGCTAAATTGTTTGACGGAGAGCTCAATCCCCGTGACGCGAAGCTGCGTCTCGCCAAGGAAATTGTCACGCTCTATCACAGTGCCGAAGAAGGAGCGAAGGCAGAGAAATATTTTGTGGAGACTATTTCAGAAAAGAAGATTCCGGATGATATTCCTACTACTCTGGTCAATGCGGAACAGGAGACTGTAGTGGACGTACTGGTTCGTATGCAATTGGCAACCAGCAAAAGCGATGCGTGGAGAAAAATCGAACAAGGAGGAGTGTCGATTGATGGAGAAAAAGTATCTGAGAAAGATATTCATTTGGATAAAACCAAACATCACAATAAAGCATTGAAAGTGGGGAAACATGGTTTCGTGAAATTGCAGTTTTCGTGATAGATTGAAAGAAAGAATTCTTATGCCACAAGCAAAGATCGCTGCTCTTCTTGGAGAAGGAAAAAAAGAACTCGAAAGTATCAAAGACGCGAGTACTCTTTTGACATGGGAGACCAAATATCTTGGTCGGAAAAGTGAACTCAACGAGGTCCTCAAGGGTTTGAAAGATTTGTCTCCGGGAGAGAAGCGTATTGTAGGTCCAGCTGCGCAGCACGCTCGGGAGACGCTCACTACTTTGCATCAAGAGGCTACCAAACGGATTGAACGTGAAGGAGTGGATTGGGATAAAGAATGGATTGACGTGACCGCGCCAGGCGAGCGAATTCCTTCTGGGCATTTGCACCCGATTACTTTGTTGGAGAATGAAATCGCGGATATTTTTGCGTCGCTTGGTTTTGGCGTGTGGGATGGACCGGAGCTAGAAATGGAACAGAACAACTTTGACTCTTTGAACTTTCCGAAAGATCATCCGGCGCGTGATATGCAGGATACTTTCTGGGTGAAACAGGATAAGCATTGGCAGCATACTTATCTTCCGCGCACGCATACTTCGACGGTTCAGGTGCGCTATATGCAGGAACACAAACCACCAATTCGTATTATTGTTCCGGGGCGCATCTTCAGAAATGAGGCGACAGACGCATCACATGAGCACACCTTCCATCAGTTCGAATGTCTCATGGTAGATGAGCCTGGCAAAGTCACTGTGGCGACTTTTAAATATGTAGCCGAGACTTTCTTCAGCCGTTTTTTTGGAAAGAAAATCGATATTCGTCTCCGCCCAAGCTATTTCCCATTTACCGAACCATCATTTGAATTTGATATTTCTTGTGTGTTGTGTGAGCGAAAAGGCTGCTCTGTTTGTCAGCAGACGGGGTGGCTCGAAATCGGTGGCGCTGGTATGGTCAATCAGAAAGTATTTGAATCAGTTGGATACAAGCGGGGTGCCTATCAGGGTTTTGCGTGGGGATTTGGTTTGACTCGATTGGCGATGATGAAATACAAGATTACCGATATTCGACTGTTCATGTCAGGCGACTTACGATTCCTGAAACAATTCTAAGTATGAAATATTCCTACCATTGGTTGAAAGAATTATCTGGTACCAAGAAGCCCGCTGATCGGGTGGCTGATTTGCTCATGCGGCATGCTTTCGAAGTGGAGACTGTGGAGAGTTACCCACATCACTTGGAGAATATTTTTACAGGAGAAGTTCTTTCAGTCGCTCCTCATCCGGATGCTGACCGATTGCGAGTAGCTCAGGTTGAGATTGGTAAATTCATGGTTCATCAGATAGTGTGTGGAGCGCCCAATTTGGAGGCGGGCCAGAAAGTAGCAGTGGCTCTTCCGGGCGCTGTCCTTCCAAGCGGAGTGGCCATCAAAGAATCTGAGATTCGTGGCGTGAAGTCAGAGGGGATGCTGTGTTCCGAAAAAGAACTCGGCCTCTCGGAAAATCACGAGGGGATTGCTGTCTTGCATGAAGAAGCTCCAATCGGAGCAGAGTTTGCGAAGTACATTGGTTTGCAGGATACAATTCTTGATGTGAAAATTTTGGCTGATCGCGGGTCCGACGCTTTGTCATACGAAGGATTAGCACGTGAAATTGCGGCTTTGGATGGTCATGCGCCGCAGTTTATCGAGGTGCGTGCCAAACCGCTTCGGACTCCGGCGTACAATCGAGCTCCAAAAATACATATTCTCGACAAGAAAGAATGTCGTCGCTATGTCGGATTATATTTCAAAGATGTGGTGGTCGGTGAATCGCCTTTTTGGATGAAAACGAGATTGCTGGTCTCGGGACTTCGCCCAGTCAATAATATTGTTGATATCACCAATTACCTGATGCTCTTGACTGGACAGCCTCTGCACGCCTTTGATGCTGATCAACTTTCGGGGGGCATCGAAATTCGCCTCGCGAAGAAAGGGGAAAAATTAGAATTGCTTACGGGAGAAA
>CAZDRG010000068.1:0-3375 GCA_964508015.1 uncultured Bdellovibrionales bacterium | reverse complement strand
CCGATTTTTTCAAAATCTTCAGCCGTCTCCATACGATAGGCATCGGCGTGATAGATTCGCCTGATACCATTTTGGGTGGCCGCTGCGAGATGATACTCTTTCATCAACACAAAGGTCGGACTCACAAAAGGCGGTCTTGCTCCACAAGCCTCTAGTATCCCTTGAATGAATGTCGTCTTACCCGCACCCAAATCACCCCGAAAACACACGAGTGTTCCAGGAAGAAGAAGGGAGCCGAATTCCAGTCCTACTTTTCGGGTTTCTTCGGCGGTATGTGTGAGATACTGTGTTTCCATCGTCAAATATGCATAATATTTCTCTTCCCTTCTAGCTATACCAAAAAAACACCAGTCCGTCGAACGCTTCCGCCCAATACGTGAGGCAGCAAGTCCTTCTTTTCCCAATACAAAACGGTCATATTCGGGTGGTCATCTCATACAGTCATTTGACGTTTCGCTTTTGCCCTGCTAGGCTGATTCCTTACCTTAAACGACTGAAGCGTCCATCGGCGTCTCCCAAATTATGTCTCTTTCCCCCGACCAACAATTTCACGATCTCATCAAAAAATCCTCTCATCCCCTTATTTTATTGACTCCCTATCCCAGTCGCGATGATATGGCGGCCGCACTCGCCCTCTCGCTCTTCATCGAACGACTTGGAAAATCAGTCACGCTAGCAGCTGATCGTATAGACACATCTCTCGATGAACTCTCCTTTGTCGCGCGACCGAAAGAAGTTCTTGCTGCCCTTTCTGGAGCCCGTGACTTTGTTCTCTCCTTCAATACGAGTTACAACAAAATCCTTGGCGTGCGGACAGCACAAGAAGGGGATGAATATAGAATTTATCTCACTCCCGAAAAGGGAACTATTGATCCGCGTGATTTCTCATTCATCCCCGCGCACTATCGCTTCGATGTTGCCATTATCATTGGCGCTCCTGATAAAGAACATCTCGGAAAAATATTTGAAAACAATCCTGATATTTTTTACGAGGTACCACTCATCAACATTGATACCAGCTCACAAAATGAACTTTTCGGTCAGATCAATCTCGTCGATATCACCGCTTCATCCAAATCAGAAATCATCACCGAACTCCTCGAACGGACCGTACCTACTTTCATCACCGAGCCGATTGCCGAAGCTCTTCTCTCTGGCATCATGTCCGCTACCGAAAGTTTCCAGAAAAAAAATACTACTCCAAGAGCACTCAAATCCGCAGCCGAACTCATCGGACACGGAGCTGACCAACAAAAAATCGTTCGGGCCCTCTACCGAACAGAGCCGCTCCCTCTCCTCAAACTTTGGGGACGAGCACTTTCTCATATTCGCTGGGATGAAAAACACAAACTCATACTTGCTCCCGTTTCACTCGAAGATCTCGTACAGTCTCGAGCACACACGCACGATCTCTCACTCGTACTCGAAAAAATCCGGGGCAGCTTTTCTCTCGCAACAACGTTTGTCCTATTTTTTCAGGAAAGTCCAGTTGCAATTCGGGTGCTACTCAAGTGTCACAATACTGAAACACTCAACAAAATACATCTGTCCTTACACGAATCAGAAATCCAGGGTGATACGCTGGTGTTCACTATCGCAGCAACGTCACTTGAAACCGCAGAAGCCTATCTCCAAGCTCACCTTGTACCGCTCCTTGATCAAACCGAAAACTAGACATCCTCTCTTGTGTTTCCTCATCTCGTCTATCAGCCCGTATGGCTGATTTTTTCATTCCATAATTCTCCATTGTGCGCTAGAATAGACTCAATTACAATACAAAAAAATTATGGTAACGGTTGTTCAAAATGGTGGTATCGTCGATCCAAAAATCGAGAAGACCGCGTTAATTCTGAAAAAACTCAGGGACTCATCCATTGAAGAAGTGGCATCACAACTCGCCCAGAATGCTGGGTATCCCTATATCGATTTACATATTTTTCCTATCGGCTCAGAAGACGTCCTGTTAATACCTGAGGAGACAGCCTTGAAGCTCGGTGTCGTTCTTTTTCACAAAATCAATCTCGAGGTTCGTTTTGCCCTCCTTGATCCTAAAAATCAGGCGACACTCGATTTCATCGCCCAGATCAGCGAGGAACATGGTTGGGAAAGTGAAATATATGTCGTTTCACAACCATCGTTTGATCGAGCTACAGTACAATACAAGCGCCGCACATTCATCGACAATCTTGACCTCGTACGCGTATCCCTCACCGGACAAGATCTTGATCAGTTCGATCGTGATTTTGCGCAACTCCTTTCTCTGAAAGATAGCCGTGACATCAACACTTCTCGGGCTATGGAAATCATCCTTGCTGGAGCGAAAAAGCTTAACGCGAGTGATATACATTTTGAAACAGAAGAGCATATCACTCGGCTCCGTTTTCGCATTGATGGTGTTCTTCAGGATATTGGCGATTTGCCAGAAGCGGTCTATCATCTGCTCCTTTCTCGCGTCAAAATGCTCGGAAAAATGCGCCTCAATATAAGGAACGAAGCTCAAGACGGACACTTCTATATTGATATTGATGGCAAACGTATTGATATTCGTGTCAATTCAATCCCTGGAAAACACGGGGAAAGCATCAACATGCGCCTTCTCTCCAGCGATGACATCATCGTTGACGTCAATGATCTTGGTTTGCGTGGTCTTGCCAATGAACAAGTCATGAAAGAAATCCACAAGCCCCATGGCATGATTCTTAATACTGGACCAACTGGATCAGGTAAAACAACTACTCTCTATACTCTCCTCTCCACCCTCAATGGCGCCGGCACCAAAATTATTACCATTGAAGACCCCATCGAGTATTCCCTCCAGGGCATTGTCCAAACCGAGGTTTCCAAAGATCGAAGTTATACTTTTGCCACCGCTCTTCGGGCCATCGTTCGTCAAGATCCTGATATCGTGCTGGTGGGTGAAATTCGGGATGACGAAACCGCCGATATCGCTATCAATGCCGCTCTTACCGGACATCTTCTCTTCTCAACTCTCCACGCAAACTCAGCGGCTGCTGCGGTACCACGCCTCATCGAGCTCGGCGTCAAACCAACGCTGATTACTTCGGCCATGAATATTATTATCGCCCAACGCCTAGTTCGTAAGCTCTGCACATACTGCCGCGTATCCTATGTGCCCGCTAAAGAAACATTTAGCTCCATTACTCGGCTCATCTCCATCATCTCGCCAAAAGCCAAGGTTTCTATCCCAAAAAATTTCGAGAATCTCTGGCAGGCCAAGGGTTGCCAGCACTGTCATATGACCGGATACAAAGGACGAATCGGCATTTTTGAGGTACTCACCATGACTCCTGAAATCTCAGAAATTATCAATGACATGGGAAGTGAAGAGGAAATATTTAAGGTCGCTCTGGAAAA
>CAZDRG010000067.1:0-3376 GCA_964508015.1 uncultured Bdellovibrionales bacterium | reverse complement strand
ATCGTATTTTCGCGTCCAAAGAATATATGTCACGGATTCGCGGTGGATCGAATTCGACAGAGATTCGTATTGGAAGACACGCGCCACAGGCTTTTGTCAAGCGTATTGATTTTCTCCTCGCACTGGATAGGGCGGTCATTCAACATCTTGCTTCACGTATCAATCAGCACACCATCATTCTTGGCGAGAAGGAAAAAATAGATCAAGAAGGGATGCATATTATTGATGTTCCATTTACGCGACTTGGAGCGGAGCTCGGGAATCCAGTGTTTGCTTCGACAGTAGCTGTGGGGGCCGTGCTGGGGATGCTTGGCGCCCAGCGAGGACCTTTTGAAGAATATCTTCGAGCACATTTTGCGCGGAAAGGAGAAGATGTTGTACAGAAAAATCTTGAGGCGGCTGCCCGTGGTATGGATCTTGGGAAACATATTGCTTTCATGGAAGGTTTTGAAGTGACACTCACGCAAGATACATCAGTGTGTGAAGAGCTATTGCTTGATGGGAATACCGCACTTGGTCTTGGAGCTCTTGCAGCCGGATGTAACTTTATTTCTTCATACCCGATGTCACCAGGTACGGGTGTTCTGACATTTTTGGCATCGAAGAGTCGAGAATTCGGCGTAGTGATTGATCAAGCGGAAGATGAAATCGCGGCTATCAATATGGCGATTGGTGCTTGGTACGCTGGGGCGCGAGCGCTCGTCACCACTTCAGGTGGGGGGTTTGCTTTGATGTGTGAGGCAGTGAGTCTTTCGGGCATGATTGAGACACCAGTCGTGGTACACATTGGGCAGCGACCGGGACCAGCAACCGGACTACCAACACGCACCGAACAAGCTGATTTGAACCTCGTGCTCTATGCCGGACACGGAGAATTTCCGCGTGCGATTTATGCACCAGGGACACCCAAGCAGTCGTTTCATGCGATGCAACAGGCATTTGATACCGCTGACCGATATCAGGTACCCGCGTTTATTTTGTCGGATCAGTATTCACTCGATGCTCTCTCGACTGTTCCTCGGGAACATCTGGAACTTTTACCGGTTACCAATCACGTAGTAGAAACCAGTGCGGAATATGAGCGGTATGCCTTGACTGAAGATGGTATATCGCCGCGCGGTGTACCGGGCTTTGGAGCGGGCTTGGTCGGAGTGGATAGCGATGAGCATGATGAAGCGGCGCATATAACCGAAAGTGCAGCAGTACGAGTAGCAATGCATGAAAAGCGACTTCGGAAATTGAAACTGCTCCAAGAAACCGCCTTGATGCCCGAGTCGATTGAGGCCGTAAAGGGAGCCAAGACACTGATTGTGACTTGGGGATCGAATCGAGGAGTACTTGAAGAGGCCTTGGTTCATATCAAAGATCCTTCTGTTGCGGGGCTGCATTTTGCACAGGTCTATCCACTGAATCCAGCTGCCAAAAAATTGTTTGCTCGCAAGAAAATCGTGGTGATGGAGAATAATGCGACGGGGCAATTCGCCAATGTGCTGACTCAAGAGCTTGGGATTGAAGTGTCAGAACGGATCTTGAAATATGACGGCTCGCCTTTTTCGGTAGAAGAAACAGTGAAAGAAATAAAAAAGACTTTCGATATTTGATTTGAGAATATACCCATCATTACCACACCTATAAAATCATTTACTGATTTGTGTGTCTGGCAGGAGAGTCACAAACTGGCCGTGCGGAAATCTAAAATCCAGATTCTAATTTAGAATGAAGAGTATGATCGACAAAAAATTGTATGATATGCCGCATGGGACTGATAATGCCTGGTGTCCGGCTTGTGGGAATTTTCCTATTCTTACCATCGTCAAGACGGCGCTGGCCGAGCTTGATCGACCACCAGAAGAAGTCGTGATGACTTCTGGAATCGGGCAGGCTGCCAAGACACCGCACTATCTTCGTGTGAATTATTTTAACGGCTTACACGGTCGCGCCTTAGCTCCCGCCATCGCGGCAAAAATTGCCAATCCCAAAATGACTGTGATAGCGGAGAGTGGTGACGGAGACACATACGGCGAGGGAGGAAATCATTTTCTTCACACGATTCGTCGGAATCCGGATATTACCAATATCGTCCACAACAACATGATCTATGGTCTTACCAAGGGTCAGGCCTCACCAACCTCTGAGCAGGGATTGGTCACACCACTGCAGCCAGGCGGCGTCATACTCGAACCGTTTAATCCAATTGCGGTTGCCATTTCTTTGAAGGCCACTTTTGTGGCACGTGCCTATGCTGGAAATATTCCGCAGGCAGTTGCGATTGTGAAACAGGCGATTCTGCATCAAGGGTACGCACTTGTCGATATTTTTCAGCCATGCGTCGTGTTTAATAAACAGAATACCTATCAGTGGTTCATGGAACATACCTATCTGCTTGATGATACCCACGACGCGACTGATCAGGCTGCGGCTTGGAAAGTTGGTATGGATCAGGGGCGATTGGCACTCGGAGTGATTTATCGCGAGACCGGACGACCAACCTATGAGAGTCTTGTCCGAGAAGGGGATGACATGCTTCTCCATCGGACACGCGATGATGCCAAGGTTCGCGCCCTCGTTGACTCGTATATGAAGAAATAAAAACAATTACTTAGTCCCAACCGAGTCGGATTTTTGTTTCCTCGTTCATTTTGTCTGGTGTCCAAGGTGGATCGAAAACCAGATTGATTTTCACGTCCTCGATACCGTCAATTTCCATGAGGCGATTTTCAATGTCCTTTTGTATGGAAGGAAAGAGCGGACAGCCGATGGTGGTGAGTGTCATCGTGATAGTAGCGATGCCTTCTTTGGAGATGGAGGTTGAATAGACCAGACCGAGGTCATAGATTGAGACACCAAGCTCTGGATCAAGAACTTCTTTCAGTTTCTCGATGAGTTCGGCGGTCAATTTTTTGGCGGATTTTTTCATAACTGTATGGGATTTTTTTCAAAAACAAAAACCAGACAAAAACAGAGGATTGAAAACACGCTTGGTCTTCTTTTTTCTTCTTGTCCTCTCAGGGAAGACTCGTATCCTATTGTTTTGGCTGGTTTTTTGTTTTGCAAGAATTTTTTTGAGAGGTCTATTCCGGGAAGACTTGTTTGCCGGTCTCATCTTTGAGAATGATAGCAGCCACTGGGCAGGCACGCGCAGCGTTGAGCAGTGTTTCGGTATCATCTTCATCGGCGGTTGCCAGGACGGCTGCCTTTCCGCTTTCATCAAGTGCAAATGTTTTCATCGCGATGGCGGTGCATGGAGCGGCTCCAATACACACGTTTGCATCGACTTCGATTGTCCAGCCATTAGCGAGTTTTACTGGTCCGTAGGGACGCGCTTCGTCTTTCCATGCCATAGGTTATGAGCATTTATGGTTTAGAGTTTTGGTGA
>CAZDRG010000066.1:0-3609 GCA_964508015.1 uncultured Bdellovibrionales bacterium | reverse complement strand
CCGCTCGCCTCCTGCGTGCAAAGCAGGCGCTCTACCAAATGAGCTATGGGCCCCTGACTCTCAGTACTTCGATAGTATAACCGAATCCCTATATTTGTCTATATGTGCTCATCTGCATGCTACAATATCTCTATCTCAAACATGTCTCTCTACTTATGAATCATACTGCTAGTGAAGTACTTCCTGACGCTGCTTGGATTTTTGCGCTCACTCACATTCCTGGCATTGGTAACAAAACACTTCTCACACTGCTCCGCTCCTTCGGATCTGGGCAAGCTCTCTGGCAAGCTGCTCTGGATTCGAAAACAGAGTTCCCTCCCATGCGACCATCGGCATTGGTTGCCCTCCAAGCATATGTCCAGTCCACCAATCCAGCCTCCCTCTGGGCAACATATCAAACCACCTATCCGGATATCAGAATTATCAGCTCTACCGATGTGGATTTCCCCCTGCTTCTCCGAGAAATACCTGACGCTCCAGCGCTTCTCTTTCTTCGTGGTCCATACGATTGGCAAGAGAGTCGCCCTCTGATTACCATTGTTGGGACTCGTCGTCCTTCAACGTATGGTCGACAAGTCGTACAGGATTTCGCACGCCACCTCTCGCAAGCTGGTTTCGTGGTCATATCTGGTCTGGCCTTTGGCATTGATAGCCTTGCTCACCAAGCAGTCATCGAGAGCGACGGTCAGACGCTTGCTGTCATCGGAAGTGGTGTTGATGATACTTCCATCTCTCCGCAGTCGCATCTCAGTCTCGCTCATCGTATTATCGAACACGGCGGTGCCATCATTTCCGAACTCGCTCCCGGCACTCAAGCCGCTGTCCATACGTTTCCATCTCGTAATCGCATCATGGCTGGCATGAGCTCTGCCACTCTTGTTATCGAAGCAACCGAGCAAAGCGGCACTCTCATCACGGCACGTCTGGCTCTCGAATATAATCGCGATGTTCTGGCTGTCCCAGGGTCGCTCTTCTCCCCAGGCTCTCTTGGCTGCCACCGACTCATTCAGCGTGGTGCCAAGCTCATCACTTGCCTCGAAGATATCTTGGAAGAATTTCCCGCCCTTTCTGCTCCATCGCTTCCGACACCAGAATCTCTCCCCTCCCTATCAGAAAATGAGCAGGCCCTCTTATCCCTCCTGTCCCGCGAATCACTCCATATCGATCAAATTATTCAACACACACGACGTTCTGCTCATGAGGTCACCTCCGATTTAACCATTCTTGAAATGAAAGGACTTGCCAAGAATATCGGTGGCATGCACTATAGAAGAATCACGAACCGCTCATAACTGACTCTTTGGTCATCATGTGAGTTGTGAGTTATGAATTATTCGTTATGCAGCATATTATGAAGCTTCTCATCGTTGAGTCCCCATCCAAAGCAAAAACTATCGAAAAATATCTGAAAGGTGGCTACAAAGTAGTCGCTTCAGTTGGGCATGTCCGCGATCTTCCAAAATCCAATAAAGACGCGATTGATATTCCCGCCGGATTCATCCCCCGATACGTGATTAGCCCAGGCAAGGAAAGCGTCGTACGAGAAATCACTTCACTCGTCAAAAAAAGTAGTGAGGTCCTTCTGGCAACCGACCCCGATCGTGAAGGAGAGGCAATTGCTTGGCATGTCGCCGACGCCTGTGGCATCAAGAAACCAAGGCGTGTCCTCTTTTATGAAATCACGGAAAAATCAGTCAACGAGGCTATCACTCACCCAAGACCACTCGACCAAAATCTCCGAAAAGCACAAGAGGCACGCCGCATACTTGATCGACTCGTCGGGTATGATCTCTCTGGCTTGGTGTGGAAAAAAGTGCGCTACGGGCTCTCGGCCGGTCGTGTCCAATCACCAGCGCTCCACATCCTCGCTGAACGTGAAAATGCCATCAAAGCCTTTGTCCCTGAAGTCTATTTCGTCATCACCGCTCTGTGTCACACGACCCTTAAGAAGCCTCTTCTCTTTACCTGTGTTGAACAACCAAAAACCAAAAAAGAGTGCGATCGCATCACCATGCTCGCACAACAACATCCCTGGGAAATCACCGCCGTCACGGCAACCAATGCCAAGCGACGTCCCTATCCACCATTCACCACTTCCACCCTTCAGCAAGCGGCCAGTTCACGACTTGGCCTCTCTCCTTCTCGCACCATGCGGGCCGCCCAAAAACTCTACGAAAAGGGAGCTATCACCTACATGCGTACCGATAGCGTATCTATCTCGGAAGAAATCATTCCCAAAATTGCCACTCTCGTCACCAAAGAATTCGGTGAAAAATATCTTACCGTTCGTCGTTATCAAACCAAATCAAAAAATGCTCAGGAAGCTCATGAGGCCATACGCCCAACAGATCCTAACAAAAAAACAGCTGGCCTCACCGACGATGAGAAGCGTCTGTACACGCTCATTCGTATTCGGACACTTTCTTCGCAAATGACTGACGCGGAGATACTCCGTACTAAAATTACTGCTAATACAAGCACTCATTCCCTCCCCGACTTCACCGTCAATGGATCACATCTGCTTTTCGACGGCTGGCTCGCTCTCGATACGGCGGCGCGTGGTGATGATATCGAAGTGCCACAAGTCAAAGCTGGAGATGCACTCGCCCTGCAAAATATTGATGCCGAAGAGAAAGCCACTGAACCTCCGAAACGCTACACCGAGGCTGGACTGGTCAAAGAGCTCGAAAAGAGAGGTATTGGTCGCCCATCCACCTACGCGAGTATTGTCAAAACCATTCAGGATCGCGGCTATGTCGAAAAAGAAGGTAAGGCTCTCAAGGTAACAGACACTGGGCTCGTAGTCGATGGATTTCTCTTTACTCACTTCAGCGAAATCGTTTCCGAACAATTCACCGCCGATATGGAAAACAAACTAGACGATATCGCAAATGGTGAGCGTGAATACACAAAAACACTCAAAGATTTCTACGCACCATTCACCAAAGAAATCAAAAGTAAAGATAAAATCGCTAAAGTGACCAATATGGGAGATGCGCCACAAGGTACTGTGTGTCCAAAATGTAACTCCAGCATGGTCATCAAGCTCGCACGCAATGGAAAATTCTTCTCTTGCTCACGATTTCCAGAGTGTGATGGGGCGCTCACCGAAGAAGGCAAGGTCGTTGAACCACCCAAAGAGACTGGGGAGGCCTGCCCCGATTGCAAAGATGGTAAACTCATCGAACGCCAAGGAAAGTATGGGACCTTCATTGCCTGTTCCAATTTCCCCAAGTGTAAATTTATCAAAAACGACGAAAAATCTATCGTCTCAAGCGGTGTCCAATGTCCGTCATGTCGCAAAGGTGACATGGTTGAACGGAAAGGTCGATTCGGACTCTTCTATTCCTGCTCGCACTATCCTGATTGTAAAAACGCGATCAAAGCCAAGCCGACTGGTGCACTCTGCAAGCTCTGTGGCTCTCTCATGATGGAAGGTACCAAGACGATCCCCGAGCGCTGTAGCCAAAAGGCCTGTCCGAATCATCGACCAGATAAGTTAAAGAAATAGCATAGAGAAGCTCTCTAAAGCCTTAATTATCTCTTCAGTTTCCCTTGTGTCCTTGAGTGTTTCTAATTTCAGGATTATAATATAAAGGTTAAGGTGAA
>CAZDRG010000065.1:0-3609 GCA_964508015.1 uncultured Bdellovibrionales bacterium | reverse complement strand
CCTATTTGTACAACATGCGAATGGGGGTTTCAACTTTTTACTCCACTTTTTACACGCTACTTCGTTGCTTTGAATACTGTTGAATAAATGCTGATTTTTGATTCGTGTAGTCCTGCCTATTCGCAGTCTCTCCTGATAACCTTCGTTTGATCGCTGCGTATTCATCCAGAATAGATGAATTTTGTCTGAGGTTATCTCGGAATGCCAGTATTTCCTTTGCCTGAGCATCATCACTCATACAAACAGTTATTGAAAAATACCGAACTTTGTCGTCATTCTCAAGAACAAAATACGTCCGATTTGGCAAAAGGTCATCACGAAAAATATATCCCTGATCAGTGAGTGCTTGCTTTACATTTTCAAACGGAACGGATTCTGGATATGTGAGCAGTATATCGATAATTGGTTTTGCGTACAGTCCTTCTACAGACGTGCTTCCAACATGATGTAGCGAGATGGGGAGTTGACCAAATGCAGATGTAATTCTATCTCTTTCCTTCGAGAATATTTCTTTGTAGCGAGGGTTATGCAGACGAAGTTCCACAACGTGGCCTATACCAATATCCGATTCATACTCCTCAAGATAGGATGGGATACCGGCGATCTTCTTGTGTGGCATGGCTTCCGGATTCATATCATTCAGATTCATTGCTTATCTCAAAACTCAGCAGGGACAACTGAGAGAGACTCTTTTTGAAATTATGATTCAAAATCCATCTTCAATAACTTGCCACCCCCATCAAATTCACTTTTTGCGGTAAAAATATCACTTTCTCCAATCGAAGTTAATTTATCCAAGATGTTTTTCACATCCTCAATTAAACGAACTTGCTCAAGCTTATTCAGATCAACCCAGTGTAACTTTCCTTCATCACAGTCAATCACATCAGTCACATCGGATTTACTCAATGTAACAAACAAAATGATATTTTTACCGAAAAAATTAGTGATATGAATAACGCCTTTCAATTTTGTACCAGTCACCTTTAGCCCAGTTTCTTCCAGAATTTCCTTCTCGGCATTTTCAATGATTCCTTCGCCAAATTCGATGTGGCCTCCGGGACAATTGAAAAAACCTTGCATGGCTCCCTTCTTTTCGGAAAATTCTATGAGCAAAATTTTACCTTGATTGATAATAAGGCATAGGGTTCTGGGGATTGTTTGGTGTCGATCTTTCATAATTTTCAAAATGTGTAGATATCATCGGTCTATAACTTTAAGAAATCAGGCCTCCCCGGAATTTCTTGAAAAAGGTCTTGGCCGAAAAGAAAAGGGGTCAGGTACATTTTATTTGAGTTCAAGGTCATTTCATCTTCTTTGAAACATGCCTTTACCCCAACTGTAAACCAAAAATCCCCAGGGACAACCGGGAGATTTAATGTGCGGAAAGGGAGAGATTCGAACTCTCGAGGGGTTTTATCCCCCGCCACGTTAGCAGTGTGGTGCCTTCAGCCACTCGGCCACCTTTCCATAATTTGCTTCAACTTTACAAGAACTCTTCCTTAGGCAGATCCCCCACCACGTGAGCCGCTTGCCCCGCCTTGGCGGTGGTTTTCCATTTCATCTTTTTGTCATGCGTCCACTTATCAGGTTCGTCTGAAGCCAAGCCTCATGGGACACGGGTATGCTATCACAGCCCAAGCGACACTTCAAGTCATCGTCTGGCTTCTCGTTTATCCAGCCATGCCTGCAAGATAATTCGTGCGGCCTCCATATCATCATGCTTGGAGACTCGCTTCATCCCACGCTCTCTCAGGTTAAATTGTGCCATCTTGGTAGTAAACATCTCGTTCTCATAAACAACACGCACCTGAGGCGAAATATGATGCTTGAGAAGGTCTCCGAACTTCTCTCCCTGATCTTCCATTTCTTTCCGATGCACATGCGAAGGAGTCCCAATGACAATTACTCCCACTCGCTCCTTCTCCACTATTTCTCCAATACGAAGAGCCAGCATTTTGTCATTCTCTAGTGTAGTCAAACCAAAAGCGATCCGAGTCTCCGGATCAGCGAGAGCCACCCCGACATCAGCTGCACCCCAATCAATCCCCAGATATGCTGTGTCTTCCATACTTATCCGCGAGTCACTATTTCAGTCCCCTTATCCGTCACGATAAGAGTATCTTCAAAATGCGCCGAAAGTTTCCCATCAGTAGTCACAAAAGTCCAGCCATCAGAAGCAATGCGCACCTGAAGTCCCCCGGCATTGATCATCGGCTCAAGCGCTAACACCATTCCCTTGGTGAAGACGAAGTCTCGAATACCAGCATGGAAATAGTTCGGCACCTGTGGATCTTCATGGAGTTCGTGTCCGACTCCGTGTCCCACCAAGTCACGCACCACGGCATATCCATGCTTTTCGGCATGCCCCTGCACCGCGCGCGCGTAATCAGACAAGTGAGCTCCTGCACGGATATTGGCTATACCGAGGTCGAGGCTCTCTCGTGTCACTCGGAGCAGCTGCTCTGCCTCATTCGATACCGCACCCACTGCCACTGTTCGAGCCATATCGGTCACCATGCCTTCAAAGCGCAGTCCAATATCGAGCTTGAGCAAATCGCCTTCACGAAGCACACGCTTTTCACTCGGAATACCGTGCACCACTTCTTGATTGATGGAAGTACAAAGTGAAGCAGGAAACGGCTTCCCCCATTCCGACCCGTATCCTTTAAAGATTGGGATTCCTCCAACTGCGCGAATTTCTCGTTCCGCAATGACATCAAGTTCCTTGGTCGAAACGCCAGGCTTGGCTGCTTGGATGACTGTTTCCAGTACCGCGCGTAAACGCTTCCCCGATTCTCGAAGGCATTTTAATTCTTGAGCAGATTTTTCTCGGTATTCTTTCATAGCTGACTTGATATATCATCAAATATCGCCTGCGGTTCACGATTCGCATCAACACGGATCACCTGACCAAGCTTTTCAAACTGCTCAACCACCGGAAGTGTATCAGCATGAAACACCTGGAAGCGCTTACTCACTCCTTCTGGTGTATCATCTTTACGCTGGGCAATACGTCCGCCGCAGATATGGCACCGCTCATTAATATGGTCGATATCCTGCCCGAGAATGAAAGGCCGATGGCATCCAAAACAAAGTACTCTCTTGGAGATACGTTCGATAGAAGCCTCTTCCGAAAGTTCCAAGAAAATTACTTTGGTCATCGGTCGATCAAAAGACTGAAAAACTGACAGAATTTCATCGACTTGGGTGAGACGTCGTGGCGCACCATCGAGCAATATACCCTGCTCTTCAGGCACTGTCTTGAGTGCTTCCACCAAAACAGCATACACCAAAGCATCTGGAACAAGCTCTCTCTTCTGATGAATGATCACGTTAATTTGACGCCCAAAGGGAGTCTCTCGCTCTGCCTCAGCTCGAAGCTCTGAACCGATATCAATGTGAGCGAGATGCAATGTCGTTCGAAGTAGTTCTGCCTGTGTACTCTTCCCACTCCCCGGAGGGCCCAGGAGGATAAAGTTTTTTGTTTTTTCCATCATGTGATGTGCTGTGCTCATGGACAAAAAAGCGGAGACCAAAATTCCCTACGGGTAATTAAAACCCATCATAGCTTCGCATCGTCATCTGACTCTGCAAATGCTTAATCAA
>CAZDRG010000064.1:0-3697 GCA_964508015.1 uncultured Bdellovibrionales bacterium | reverse complement strand
CTTTTCGTGGCAGCAAGATTCATCATAGACAATCAAATGAATCCTGTCAAGAACCGCGGAAATTCCCAGAAAAACATCCCGCTGGATATACTCCATTTCCCAGAAAAACACCCAGAAAATACTCGGGGAAATAGTTTTCTTTTCAGAAGAAAAATTTGGTCGATACGGATAAATAAACATATCTTTGTCTGTCTCAGCTCCAATTATAATTTCTCTCCTGTACAAACAAGCAGAAATCTCTCCCGAAAGAAGCTCGAACACAGTGTCACGCATTCACAAAAAGAGACTCCTGTTCCAAGTGAACAGAAGTCTCTTGCCACCCTTAAACCTATGGGGTTGAACCGTTGAGAGGCGAGGCATTTGGCTCGGTTGGAGTAGGAGAGACCGGCAGTGCTGGCGAGAGTGTTGTCGGCTGAATAATCTCTGCAGCTGAGCTATTGGAAGCAATGTTACTCTTACCACTCTGCAGTGTACTGATAAGCTTTTCTACCTGCTTCCGCGTCGACTGTATCATCTCGTTTCCATCCGCTGGGAGAAAATCAAGAATCTTTCGATACTGCTCGAGTGCTTGATCACGCTTGTTCCAAGATTCATAGAGTAGCCCGAGAGACAAACGCACATCAATCAGTTTGTCATTGTCCTTCAAGATATCCTTGAATGCTGTCTCGGCTAATTCTTTGTCATTACCCTTGTCTCGTACCTGATAGAAAATACCCTGATTGTACTTGAAGTTGGCATTGTTTCGATCGTACTGGAGAGCCATCGTGATGCTCTTGAGTGCACCGTCCATATTCTTGAGACGCGCTTCAGTCAGAGCAAGATTATAATGCGCAGCTGCCAAATTAGGCTTCTTCTCAGCTGCCATCATAAAGAGTCCTTTGGCCTCTTCATAGAGAGCACTTTGTTCAGCAGCGTCAGCTTTAGGATCCTTTGCGTCGGCCAACAATCGCTTCATCTGACCCTGTTTGATAATCAACAATGGATTCGTTGGTTCCAGCTCAGAAGCCCGCTTATAAGCATCAAATCCGTCAGTCAGCAGCACTGCGGCATCTACATCGGTCACATAGGGAACACCGTTTTCCTTTGCCAACCCAAGTGTTTCAATAGACAACACATCGTTTGGCATACGGCGAGTTGCCTCTTTCACATTCGCTACTGCTTGCTGATACAAAGCGGAATTCACGTCCTTATCTTGATCATCTTGAGACTTTCTTACCTCGACATCAAGGAGAAGGCTCAATTGCTCTTGGCCGAGACGAGTATAGTAACGCCCTTCCTGGGGATATTTGGCGATCGCACCGCTAATAAGAGCCAAAGATTCTTTCTGAGGTGCCTGTGCCGACATGCGAGCTGCCGTTCCTACTGCGATGTCTGCAAGATAGACCTTCCCGATAAACACAAAGAGAAAAGCGACACCAGCGCTGACCAACATGAAGATAAAAGCGAGCGCTAATGCATATTTTGGCGATGCCTTAAATGACAAACTGTAATAACGTTCTTCTGAGCGACTCTCTTTCATCAAAAGAGCGAGAGCGAGCGTTGATACCAGCACGCCGATAAGAAGAAGTGTTCCGTTGAGCGGAGCAGTGAAGGCAGCGATGAAAAACATGACGCTCCCCGTCCAGAGTCCAAGTGAGAGATATTTGTTCTTCTCCTTATCACTCGAGAGCAGATACATACCCATACTCAGGTATGAGAGCCACACAATGAGAAACAAAGCTGTTCCCACAAGACCGATCGTCGTCAATGATTCAAAGAAAATCCCTGTCCCCTGGTAGAAGCGAACTGAATACAGAGGACCATTGTTGTACTCATTTGGACGGTACTGAGAAAAAGCATACCCGTAATTCGCTGGTCCCACTCCCAAGAAAAAGTTTTCTTTGAGAGATTCCTTGGTAACCTGAAATGAGAGTCGTTGATTCGGAGATACTTCAACCGGAAGAGTCGCTCGTAAAAGAGAGTTACTCCCAATCATGAGAAAAGCAAGAATAGCAACGAAGACAAACATCGGTACCCATGTGAGCTGCTCCGGTGGTCGCACAATCTGTGCCAAAATATACACCAAGAAGAAAGAGATACCTCCAAGTGGGACCATCCATGCGAGAGAGCTTTTCGTCGTATCAAGAAGAAACGGATACAGTGCCAGCATGAGATAGAGTGTCCCGAGTAATCCAAGGCCGATGAAACCCAAAAAAGTAAATCGGAGTCCGGATTTCATTGACGTACTCTTCCAGACCAGATAGAGCGCTGTGATGAACAATGGCACCAGCACCGAGAGGAAAATACCCAGAGTAGAAACAGTCCCAATCAAAGAAAGTGGTGCGTAGGTCTGTGCTGCAGCTGGAAGAAAATTCACACCAGAAACCCCCAGTATACTCCACACTACTACCAAGAATCCCGCAGCCAAAAATCCTCCAAACATAAGGAAAAATCGCTTCATCGTGAAATGACTCATGATGAAATAATACGCAAGCGCAAGTGCTGTTAACGAAATCATTCCACGAGACGGGTCACCAAAGAATCCCCAAAAGCTGTGCCAGCGATCAACCGACAAGAGCGCAGAGACCCCATATACTACCAAGAAAAGCAAAATGAAAATATCCAATGCTGTTCTTCGAATATGCATCTCGCCAGTCACTACCCCCTTGGATGCCCAAGCGACAATGCCAATCAACAGCCAAACATAGAAATACATCTGTTTTTCAAACGCAATTCCCTGAAACGTAAGCCCTGTGAAAAAAATCGGCAACCCGAAAAAAATCGCAAATAGAGAAACCGAAATCAGAGCATCAAAGAAACCGGCTCCTTTGACATTCTTGGAAGTAACTGATGAAGTCTCACGAAGTGGCATATCTGATGGCGACACCGATCGTGCCGCGCTTGGAACGGCTATGACTGGTGTCCCAGAAAAATTATGCCCACTCCCCCCTTTAAAAAACGACGTCTTTTCGGATAGCATACAGAGATATTCTTAAAATGATTTACTCGAATTTCGGAACCTGCCGAATTTTCTCTAAAATTGTACCATGGGCAGATAGGCAAAGCAAAACCTGCGAAATGCTTCGTTTTATCTTCTCAAAAAGTGAGTCAAAAAAGCAAATCTCATTTTTATTTTGAGTGTCGTCTCAACAAAATCCCCCAATCTATTCTTGTTCATTATTTCACCCGAAAATTTCCCTTTGATTTGAAATTTCCCTTTGATTTGAGTTGTTGTAGACTTTCTTCTACCTTGGCTTCGGTGATGAAGATATACGTTCGGCCGGTGTAGGAGGAATATCGATAAGCTCCCACGACCAAGTCCGTCTTGCCATCGGCATTGAAGTCGCCGGAAGCGAGAGATCGACCAAAATAGTTGTTAGTGGCTTCGCCGGTGATGATGACATCGGCAGTAGCAGCGGTCGTTGGAATGGAACTATCACCATAGAAGATATAGACACGGCCGGTGCTGGAGGAATATGCACGTGCTCCAACTGCGAGATCGGTCTTGCCGTCGGCATTGAAATCGCCGGAGGTGAGGGAGGTGCCAAACTCATTATTCGTGGTTTCGCCGGTGATGATGACATCGGCTCCGCTGGCATTTTCGGTAATGATAGATCCGTTGTAGAAGAGATAGGCACGGCCGGTGTAGGTGGAATAGTAAGAGGCTCCGACAGCCAGGTCAGTCTTGCCGTCGGCATTGAAATCGCCGGAGGTGAGG
>CAZDRG010000063.1:0-3834 GCA_964508015.1 uncultured Bdellovibrionales bacterium | reverse complement strand
TCTTCAAACAACGCGTATTGGAACGGAAACTTGCGCTCTTTTTCTCTGGAAAAAGCGCAAAAACACTCGAGAATGTCCTCACCGAACAGCTCAAGCAAACGAAGGAGCTCGATCATGATATTCAGGAGCTCTTTGATGCCACCGAGAAACTCCGTACTCTCAGTTTCAGTGGACTCCACAAATACGCAGTCCTTCGTTTCAACCCCTTCAAGGAAGTGGGAAGCAATCAAAGCTTCAGTGTTGCCTTACTCGATGGGAATAATTCAGGGGTCGTCATTTCCTCTCTGCACACACGCGAAGGAACCAGGGTGTATGCAAAACCAGTCCTCAAAGGCAAAGATGCTGGATTTCCATTTACCGAAGAAGAAAAAAACGTTATTCTGAAAGCCGCTGCCATACAAGTCATCGCCTCATAAATTTATCCTCTGTATCACATCGTATGAACGAACCGGAACCAAAAAAAGTCGTCGCCATCACCGAAACTGTCAGTGTCAAGAAACTGTCAGATTTGCTGCATGTTCCGGTATCTTCCGTCATCACCGAACTCATGAAAAATGGCATCATTGCCACCATTAATGAAGAAATTGATTTTGATACCGCAAGTGTCATCGCTTCCGACCTTGGATTTGAAACCAAGCCAGAAGAGGCAGAACTCGAAGGAAAAATCACTCTCGAAAATCTTCCAGAGATTCTCGCCGCTGAACAAAAAGGCGAAGAGCCACTTGCTCCTCGCGCACCAGTGGTAACCATTCTCGGTCACGTCGATCATGGGAAAACCACTCTTCTTGATACCATTCGCAAAACCAGTGTCGCCACCGGAGAAGCAGGTGGTATCACCCAGTGTATTAGCGCATACCAGGTAAAAAAGCACGGGAAAATGATTACCTTTATCGACACTCCTGGTCATGAAGCATTCTCTGGCATGCGCAAGCGTGGTATCTCAATCGCGGATATCGCTATTTTGGTTGTCTCGGCCGAAGATGGTGTCCGACCTCAGACCAAGGAGGTGATCGAGTTTATCAAAGAGAAAAAGATTCCTGTCATCGTGGCTATCAACAAAATTGATAAACCAGAAGCAAAGCCCGACCGAGTCAAACAAGAATTAGCTGAGTATGGCATCCTTTTTGAAGATTGGGGTGGTGATGTTATCTGCAACTACGTCAGCGCCAAAAACAATATCGGCATCGACAAGCTGCTCGAGAGTATTTTGCTTGTGGCAGAAGTTGAGGATTTCCGTGCCAATCAAAAACGCGATGGTCTTGCGGTTGTTCTTGAGTCCAATCTTGACCCACAGAAAGGTCCTGTGGCAACCGTACTGATTCGTACGGGCTCCCTCAAAGTAGGTCAGGATATCATCGCTGGAGGCACTTTTGGACGCATCCGTCGCATCGAAGATTTCGCTGGACGCAGCCTGACAACGGCTCTTCCCTCGGTTCCTGCAACAATCTTTGGATTCAATGACCCCCCAGCCATTAATGACATTGTTCAGGTTGTTAGTAGCAAAGCTCTTGCTCGTCTCAAATCACAAGAACAAGGCGAACACAGCTCACTCAAAAAAATACGCTCCGAGGAAAATGAGAGTGTTAAACAATTTCGAGTGATTATCAAAGCAGATGTGCAAGGATCAGTAGAGGCTCTTGGACAAATACTCTCGGGCATCGGAAATGAAGAAATCGTTCTCGAAGAAATTAACTCCGCTGTTGGAGCCATTACCGAAAGCGATGTGAAGCTGGCCGAAAGTGCGAGTGCTATGATACTCGGTTTCAATGTCGAACCAACCGCTGTTGCCAAGCGCATGGCCGAAAATGCTCACGTCAAAATTGAAACCTTTAATATTATTTACAAACTGGTTGAAGCAGTCAAAAACCACATGTCTGCTCTGCTTCCACCGGAAACAGTCCGCACAGATTTTGGTCGACTCTCAGTACTCGCGGTCTTCAAAACTGGAAAACGCGATATGATTGTCGGTGGTCGAGTCTCTGAAGGAAAAATAGTCCGTGGTTCTCTTTTGGAAATTAAACGTGGTGATGAAATCCTCGGACAAGGCACCATGGGCAATCTCCAACGCAACAAAGAAAATGCTGACGAAGTCGGCCAGGGTAACGAGTGTGGTGTCGTGTTCGATGGCTCTCTTAAGATTCAGGTAGGCGATACTCTGATTTGCTACAAAGAAGAAGAAAAGCGGCGTAGCCTCTAGCGATTATTTCTTCTTTCTTTCGAGGTCGATTGTTGAACACTCTCTTGCTGATTTTGTTTTTCATGCGTCAATGGAATACCCCCTTCCCCTTCCAGTCGTACACATACTTGAAAGTCTCAAAAGGGCTGGTTTTGAAGCGTATATTGTCGGTGGATGTGTCCGAGATCTTCTTCTCAAGCGCGTGCCAAAAGATTGGGATATAACCACCAACGCACAGCCTGAACAAATACAAGCTCTGTTCCCCGATCATGTCTACGAAAATACTTTCGGCACTGTCGGTGTCAAAGTGAAACGCTTTCATCTACTCACACCGCCTCAGTACGAATATGACATTATCGAGGTGACAACGTATCGAACAGAAACCGGGTACAGTGACCATCGTCGACCCGATCAGGTAACATTTGTTACCACCCTCACGGAAGATCTCGCTCGTCGAGACTTCACTATCAATGCGCTTGCGGCTTCTCTTGATCACAGCACCTCTCTCGAGACCCCCATTGAGACTGTTCTCTGTACCCTCTCGCTCGTTGACGCATTTGATGGTCTGGTTGATATGCACAAAAAAGTTATTCGAGCAGTCGGCAATCCAGAACAACGTTTCGAGGAAGATGCCCTGCGCATCATGCGAGCCGTTCGCTTTGCTAGCGAACTTCGTCTCCCGACTCAAGTAGCCCCCTCAGAAAACTGGTCCATTGATGAGGCGACATTGGAGGCTGTCCAAAAGCTCGCTTCTTCTCTCAATACGATTTCTCTCGAGCGTATTCGGGATGAATTTTCACGCGTCATCCTCTCTCCAAATGCCGCCTTTGGTGTTGAATTACTCCGAACCACTGGCTTGCTTAAATATATTATTCCTGAGCTTGAAGAAGGGGTTGGGGTTGGACAAAATCTGCACCACATCTATACTGTTTGGGAACACAATCTCCGCGCGCTCGAAACTTGTCCTTCGAAAAAATTGCATGTTCGACTTGCAGCGCTCCTTCATGATGTTGGGAAACCGCGCACCAAACTGGGCGATGGGTATCGATCAACCTTTTACAATCATGACCACGTGGGTGCTCGCATGACCAAAATTATTTTGGCACGACTCAGGTATCCAAAAGACATTATCGAAAAAACGACACTTCTGGTTGACAATCACTTATTTTACTATAATGTAGGAGAGGTGACTGAAGCATCAGTACGACGACTCATCAAGAAAGTCGGGCTGGAAAATATGCATGATCTCATGGATGTTCGCATCAGCGACAGACTCGGTTCTGGTGTCCCGAAAGCCAAGCCATACAAACTCCGGCACCTCGAGTATATGATTGATAAGGTTTCGCATGATCCACTTTCAGTCAAAATGCTCAAAATAAATGGTCAGGACCTCATGCGAGAATTAGCCATTGCCCCCGGACCAAAGATTGGCGCCATTCTTGATGTTTTGCTTGCAGAAACTATTGAAGACCCGCTCATCAATACAGAAGAAAAACTCCTCACGAGAGCAAAGGTGCTTCTCGAACACAATCTCGATGAACTCCGAACTCTTGCCCAGGAAAAAATCGAGGAAAAACGAAACACGGACGACCAGAGCATTAAACAGCAGCACTTTGTTCAATAATATCCTCCCTACCGTCGTATCATGTACGGAGCAT
>CAZDRG010000062.1:0-3842 GCA_964508015.1 uncultured Bdellovibrionales bacterium | reverse complement strand
CTGCTTCTGTCGACAAAAAGAAAATCCTCCACGATATTTCTTTTTCTTTCGCACCTGGTAAAACATACGCTGTACTGGGTCCCAATGGCTCCGGCAAGTCGACTCTGGCTAGCGCAATTATGGGACATCCGAATTTCACCCTCTCCCGTGCCAGTAAGCTCCTCTGGAAAGGAAAAAATATCAAAAATCTTTCTCCCGATACCCGCGCCCTCCTCGGCATCACCATGACTTTTCAAAATCCACTGACGCTCGCCGGAATTTCCGTTCGCGATCTCCTCCGTGTGGCCCTCGAAAAAAAATACGATGTCATCGTGATGTACCAGAAAATTCAGGAAGCAGCCAAAGCGCTCCATATCAAGGAAGAACTCCTCTCTCGTTCACTCAATGATGGTTTTTCTGGCGGGGAAAAGAAGAAGCTCGAGGCACTCCAAATCGCTTTACTCGAACCAAGATTCGTTCTCTTTGATGAAATCGATACCGGCGTCGACGTAGACGCACTCAAAACCATCACTCTTTTTCTGAAAAAATCACTCCCAAAAGAAAGTGCGCTCGTCTTCATCACCCATTCAGCCAAACTTCTCAAGTACATGCGCCCTGATGAAATACTCGTCATCAAAGACGGTCGTCTCGTTGCTTCCGGCGGTTCAGCACTCGCGGCAGCCATCGAAAAAAACGGGTTTGTGGATTTTTAAGGAGAAGTTTTTGATTTTCCTCCATAACTGTCTCAATTCTCATGCCAAAGCACAAGTCAACCAAAAATATACCCGTAGGCGAGTACCAGTATGGTTTCGCTATGCCTTCACGTGCGGTCAATCAAACCAAACTCGGACTCTCCCCCGAAATTGTTTCCGAAATCTCAGCCATCAAAAAAGAATCTCCCTGGATGCGCGATCTCCGCTTGCGTGCCTATGACCTCTTCATCGAAGCGCCCCTGCCTACCTGGGGTGCCGATCTCTCCCCTATTGATTTTGATGCCATCACCTACTATCTTCGTGCTACTGATACTCAGTCCAAAACATGGGATGAACTCCCACCCGAAATCAAAGAAACCTATGACCGTATCGGTGTCCCTGAGGCCGAAAAAAAATTCCTGGCCGGTGTCTCCGCTCAGTATGAAAGTGAAGTCGTTTATGAGAGCATCGAAAAAACACTCTCTGCCAAGGGAGTCATCTTCTGTGATATGGATACCGCAGTCCGCAAATACCCCAAGCTCGTCCGAGAATATTTCGGAACGCTGATTCCGGCGCATGATAATAAATTCGCGGCTCTCAATTCGGCGGTCTGGTCAGGCGGTTCTTTCGTCTATGTGCCCAAAGGAGTCACCGTCGAACTCCCTCTTCAAGCCTACTTCCGCATCAACTCAGAAGCCTTTGGACAATTCGAACGCACCCTTATCATCGCGGATGAAGGCAGCTCAGTTCATTATGTCGAGGGTTGTACCGCTCCTATCTATCGCACAAGCTCACTCCACTCTGCTGTCGTTGAAATTTTTGTCAAAAAAAATGCCCGCGTCCGCTACACAACCGTGCAAAACTGGAGCAAGAATATCTACAATCTCGTCACCAAACGCGCTCGCGCCGAAGAAAACGCCACCATGGAATGGATTGACTGCAATATTGGATCCGGTGTCACCATGAAATACCCGGCCGTGTATTTGGCTGGCCGTGGCGCGCGTGGCGAAGTCCTCTCTATCGCGTACGCCGGTTCAGGACAGCATCAGGATGCTGGAGCCAAGATGATTCATTTGGCTCCCCAGACTACTTCGCGCATCGTATCCAAATCCATCAGCAAAGATGGTGGACGCACTTCCTATCGTGGTCTCGTGCATATCGGTCGCGGTGCCACTCATGCAAAAACATCCGTGGTCTGCGACGCCCTGCTCCTTGATCCGCTTTCTCGCTCTGATACCTATCCGACCATGCGCATCAATGAATCTTCGGCCCAAGTCGAACACGAGGCAACCGTCGAAAAAATCTCCGCGGAGAAACTCTTCTATCTTCAAAGCCGTGGTATCAAAAAGTCTGATGCTGAAGGACTGCTCGTCAATGGCTTCCTCGATCCGGTTGTCAAAGAAATCCCCCTCGAATATTCCATCGAACTCACCCGCCTCATGCAACTCGAAATGGAAGGAAGCGTCGGATAAAACATTCACTCACCACCGATAACGAACGATATCCTCTCTGTCATTATGCAAGCGAAGCGAAGTAGCCTCAGATTCAAAAACCAAATTTCACACGAATGGGATACGGAGATATGTTTTTTCCTCGCGACGTGTTCGGAAACACCAGCATCAGAAAAAACATATCTCCGTATCCCAATAAAAAAGTTTGTTCTTCGTTCTAACAAAGTAAAAGTTGGAAATGAGGATTTTGGATTTAAAGTTTCAAGTTATCAGTTATAAGCGAGAAATATGTTCTCCTTCCGCGACATCACACACGAGACACAAACGACCTACCGCCTCGCCGCCAACGAGCAGACGGTGTTTTTTCTTCATAACCGTGGCGGCAATATCTCCTTCGAACTCACCGGCCCCCGAGCAGAAGCACACATCTTCGCCCTGTTCGAACTCGCTGAGGACACCCAAGTTGACAGCACCATTCGCCAAGTCCATTTGACGCCACAAACCGTTTCTTCTTTCACTGGACGAAGCATTCTTTCCGACCAGGCCATTTGCCATTGGAAAGGATCTCTCTCCATAGCCAAAAATGCATCTCAATCAAGTGGACACCAAGAAATGCGTCATCTACTGCTCTCACCGGAGGCAAAGGCATCTTCCTTTCCCTCACTCGAAATCAAGACGGATGATGTCCGTTGTGGACACGCTGCTACCATGAGCGCGCCCGACAGAGAACACCTCTTTTTTCTTCAGAGCCGTGGCCTGTCTGAAACAGCTGCTATCCCTCTCATCTCCCAGGGCTTCAGTCGTGACCTCTTTGACAAAATACACGCGCTCAGCGGAGCCGATTTTCCTGTTCCCGAAACTCCTCATTTAAAAAAGCGTATGCACATTCCTTAAAAAGGATGCTGAACGTAGGGTAACAAGCTTTTTCTGATGCACTGTGTTTCCGAACACACAGCAAGGAAAAAGTTTGTTACCCTACGTTCAATCACGCCTCATCTCTTTTCTTTCATTTCTATGACAAACATTGATACCATCAAAAACCATTTTCCTCTCTTCGACCGGCATCCAAGCCTGGTCTATTTGGACGCGAGCGCGACCTGCCCCAAGCCACGCCGAGTCATCGCGGCGGAGCGAGAATATGAAGAAACGCTCTCCACCAATGTCGGACGTGGACTCTATCCACTTGCCGAAGAAACCACCTCGCGTTTCGAGACCGTTCGCTCTCAAGTCGCCCATTTCATCGGCGCCTCAAGCGAACGCGAAATTATTTTCACAGCCGGAACCACATCTTCACTCAATCTCGCAGCCTCGCTCATCAAGCCCCTACTCAAGACGGGAGACAATATCCTCACGACCGATCTCGAGCATCATTCAAACTATCTCCCCTGGGTTGAGTTGGCACGCGCCACAAAGAGCGACCTTCGCCTCGCATCTTTCATAGAAGATGGCTCGCTCGATACCGAGCAACTTCTTTCTCATATTGATGCTCAAACAAAAATAGTGGCTCTTTCTGCCCTCTCCAATGTCTTGGGTACACTCAATCCAATAGCCGATATCGTACAAGCTATACGCGCCACACATCCGACAGTCATCATCATTGTTGACGCCGCCCAAATGGTCGGACACTTCCCCATCGATGTCACTGCCTGGGACGCTGACTTTGTTGCGTTTTCGGGACACAAAATGTATGGCCCAACTGGTGTAGGCGTACTCTTTGGCA
>CAZDRG010000061.1:0-3898 GCA_964508015.1 uncultured Bdellovibrionales bacterium | reverse complement strand
CAAAAGTCGGTATACTAGAAACCAAGGAATGTCCTGATTCATTCTGTTTTGTTTTGTTATGTATTCAAAAATTTCTGTCGTCATTCCTTGCTACAAAGAAGCCTCTGTTATTCGTACAACGCTTCTTACTGTCAATGCTTTTTTAAAGCCACGTTTTGAACGATTTGAAATTCTCGTGGTCACAGATGGGAGTCCCGACGAAACAGTAGACGCTGTCAAAGACGTGCAAATAAATCACCCCGATATCCCCGTTCTCCTTTTTTCATTCAAAAAAAATCAGGGCAAAGGCGCGGCAGTCCGTAAGGGCATTCTCAAGAGTACCTATGACCCAATCCTGTTTCTTGATGCAGATTTAACCATCTCCATTGAGGAGCTCGACGCCTTTATCACTGCTCTAAAAAATAATGTCGATATCGTTATTGCTTCACGACTTCTCTCGGGATCACGTTTCGAAGATCCGTCTCCTTGGCATCGTGTTCTTATGGCACGCATCTTTCATTTGCTTCAAAGCTTCGTTCTTGGAAATTTCGAATTTCCTGATAGTCAATGCGGCTTTAAACTCTTTCGTCGTTCCGCCGCTCTCAATCTCTTTCGTAAATCGACTATCCATCGCTTCGCTTTCGACGCGGAAATTCTCTTTCTCGCCCGAAAAAACAACTACAAAATCACCACGCTCCCTGTCATCATCAAGCGTGATCCGCGCAATACCAATGTCCGCATCATTCACGATTCCCTCAATATGATTTTCGCGCTCTTCAAAATCCGCTTCAATCAACTTTCCGGCCGCTACCGGAAGTAATTCTCTCTTATTTCTCTCAGATATGACATTCCCTTCCCACCCAAGCATCTGGATTGTGATCCCCGCTTATAATGAAGCCTCGGTCATCGAATCTGTCGTTACCAATCTTCAGTCTCACGGATATACACATATTCTCATTGTTGATGATGGCAGTACCGACGATACTTCCCACAAAGCTCAGCAAGTTGGAGCAGAAGTCCTTACGCAAGTTATCAATCGTGGGCAGGGAGCCGCTCTCAAGACCGGGATATCCTATCTGGCTGACACCGTCAAGCCGGATATCATTATCACTTTTGATGCTGATGGACAGCATCAGCCACAAGATATTCCAGCGCTCATCCGTCCGCTCCTCAAAGATCAGGCTGATATTGTCCTGGGTTCACGTTTCCTGAAACCCGCCAAGCACCTTCCTCCGATACGAAAAGTAATCTTAAAACTTGGTATTCTTTTTACCAATACTATTTCCCATATCCAACTCACGGATACGCACAATGGTCTTCGCGCTCTCAATCAGAAAGCGTATTCGTCTATCCATATTTCCCACCGTGGTATGGAGCATGCATCAGATATCATCAATGAAATATCCGTCAAAAAACTCCGCTACGCCGAAGCTCCGGTGCATATTACGTATACTGAATATTCGCTACGCAAAGGCCAGAGAAGCTCACATTTTATCAAGCTCGGTCTTAAGATTCTCATTCACAAGTATTTCTCCTAACCTATGCATTTACACTGGATTATTCTTACACTCTTGATTCTAGCGGGTGCCTGGACATTTGATTTGTTCCGAAAGAAAAATATTTCGCTTTCAGGTATGATATTTCTCTTGATACTGCTTTGCATCGGAGGTGCCTTTGTGCTTCGTCCAGAATCATCCAATGTGCTTGCCGTATCGCTTGGTATTGGGCGCGGAGTCGATGCTGTTTTTCTCCTTGCAATTCTCTTGCTCCTTGCCACCAATCTCAAACTCTACCTCAAAGCCGAAAAACTCGACCGCGATGTAACCGAGCTCACCATACGCCTCTCGAAAATTCTTCATCATCCTCGGCACTAATCTCGATATTCATCATTACGTCTATGTCTCTTCAACTCATCCTTCTTCTTGCGCTTGAGATTTCGCTCATGGCCCTCGGGCAAATTCTTTTTAAAAAAAGTAGTCTCTTTATCGAAGCACATGGGGATATGCCGCTTTTGCTTCGTTATTTACACAATACCTGGCTCTATGCCGGCGTGTTCATTTTTGGTACAGCCACCCTCATCTGGATCAAGATCCTCTCACTCGAAAAACTCTCTATGGTCTACCCCATGCAAAGTATCGCCTATATTCTCGTGGCCGTTGCCTCATTCTATATTTTTGGTGAACGCCTGAGCGCCATTAACCTGGTTGGCATTATCACTATCATCATCGGAGTCATTTTGATCAGCCAGAGATAACACATTCGAAACAAAAGTGATTGCCTTCTGTATTTCCCGAATCTTTTCTATGCAACATTCAATCCAAGCCACTCTGAAAAAAAGTAGAAGATACCTCTCCTCCTTTTGGCAATCCCACAAAACACTTCTCCTCAAAACAAGCGCCGTACTCTGCCTCATCCTCGTCATGGGAGCGCTCGGAGAGCGTTTCATTTTTCAGCACACTCTTCGACAACTCAACCCGGAAGACCAGAATATTCGTATTGTTAACCCGAGCCGTATCATACACCAAGGTTTTTCGCTCAATACATCGGGCAACCTTATTTCCCAAAAAGAAAATGCGACACTTACCATCCCAACTGACTCACGATACATCGAAAATCTCACCATTGAACTGACGGATGTTCCGCAATATTTTCTCACGCTCTCCTTCGTCGACCAAAAAACTGACTCCACAAACGTACTCGTCAAGGACTTCGCGAAGCGCATGGAGAAAGGCAACTACCGCTTCCTTTCCTCTCTTACCTTTCCCATCAAAAGCAGTCCCTCCGAAATTGTATTGACCGCGCAAAAACAGGGAACCTCTCTTGGAGCCATCACAATCGACAACACTGTTCGTTTTAATCCCCATCGTTTTGCCTTCCTCGTTGCTGGGCAAATCATTTTTCTTTTTCTTTTCATTTTTCGAAAACGCATAGGCGTACATCCGGAGTGGGCATTTCTGGTTATTGCTCTCGTATCTGGCGCCCTTTTCGCATTTTCCCAAAAGCCTAATGCTTCTTGGGATGCCCGTATCCATTACAAACGAGCGATAGCTCTCTCGTTCGAAAATCTACTTCCTAATAAAGTCAGTGACGCGTATACCAATTCCGAATCAGCTCCTCCATTCAGTACATCACTCAAAGAACAGGAGCTCTTACGGGACTATACTAACCACGATTACAAAAAAACTCTCGAGAAAAAATCTTCACATCACCAAAAAAACAATTTTACATTCGACAAACTCTTTTCTTGGTACACTCATATCTCCTACCTGCCCATTGGACTGATACTTTTTCTCGGTCGATTGGTACAACTTCCCCTACATCTAATTCATCAATTCGGGACGTTTGCGAATCTTTTCACGCTGGTGATTCCAATATTTTTCGCCATCCGAATTCTCAAAACAGGGAAAATGATTCTTGCTTCTATCGCACTCCTTCCGACCTCTGTTTTTATTGCCTCAAACTATGGCTATGATGCCTGGGTAACTAGTTTTATTGCCCTGGGACTTGCCTTGCTCTTCACGGAGCTCCAGTCACCAGATCGTACACTTACTCGCCGAAACATGTTCATCATGATTGGAGCGCTTGTCATCGGACTCGGACCAAAAGCGATATATTTTCCCCTCCTTTTTCTCCTCTTTCTTCTCCCAAAAACCAAATTTCCTTCAACCAAAGACTACCAATCTTTCCTCCGAATCAGCATATTCTCGCTTCTCTTTGTGGTCTCCAGTTTTGTGATACCATTTCTCACCGAGCAATCATCATACACTGATAGAAGAGGGGGCATTGAAGTAAATGCCGCCCAACAAGCTCACCTGATTCTTACTCATCCCATCATCTACACCAATACGCTCCTCGTATTTCTCAGAGATTATCTGAACCCCTTGCACGCTGAAGGTTTTATGACCAACTTTGCCTATCT
>CAZDRG010000060.1:0-3938 GCA_964508015.1 uncultured Bdellovibrionales bacterium | reverse complement strand
TAGCCTCTTCTCATTTCTCATTCTGATTATTCACAAGACTCTGATACAAAAATACCCCGGTGGCACGCCAGATTCTTCTCAGGCGTTGTGGTTGTTGTATCAATCGCCACAACCATTCCAGACCGAAAGCACGCATCCAGGTCGGTGCTCGATGTAGTCTCTTGGTCAGATAATCAAAACTCCCCCCCACTCCCATTGTGAGACTAATACTTTCTGGTTCATTCCGGAGCTGCTCAACAAAGTACTCCTGCTCAGGTGCGCCAAAATTACAAAAAACCATTTTCGCCGAATGGAGATTCCCGAGAGACAGCCCCCCTGTACCTCGCGAGAGAGAGTACGAGTCATCTATTTCTCCACCTGTGATTTGGAGACGCGGATACCGAATCAAAAGAGCCTGTCTTATATCCTCATATGAAGACAGCCCATCCTGACGAATCGCAAGACCAACGACGCATTCATTTTTTTCAGCATAAGCCAAGAACCATGTGAGAAGATCGGCTCCTGGGAAACGACAGAGGGATTCTCCGCGCAACCAGCCAGCCACCACGATACCAAACCCATCGATGATGCGAGCATCTGCTGCTTGCAGATTTTTCGCAAACACAGCATCATGTTTCGCTTGCAAGAGAAATTCCGGATTCACGGTAGCAATCCGATGAAAGCCATCACTGGTCAGCCACTCTCGAAAGCGAGTGAGCAGCTCTTCTTGAGGAAGATTTTCGAGATGGATGCCGAAGATACGCATGTGAGATGTTTTACACATTACCTCATCAAACCAAGCACATCCTTTCGCCCCGCATTAAGCACCATCGCAGAGGGGATATTTAGCACGAGGCCAGTGGCACACTCTCCAGCGGACTGTACTTTCGTTCACCGTCCTCAACAATACTTTCATATACCACCACTGTCTCCACTGGTTCGACAAGATGAATATTTTTTTCGATATCTGGCTTGGGATCAAGCTTCCGAAACGCAGCCTTTTTGATACGGGCGAGCGTGATATGCGGACGATAGATTTTAGGGTCAGAAGGCATGACGAAAGAAAGCTCGCGCTTGATAGCGGTCGTCAGATCACGGAGCGCTTCGCTTGGTTCACCAGAGAGCCATACCATTTTGGGATCCTCGGCGGTGGCTACCAGACGAATTCCTGAGAAGACAATCTCAAATGAATCCTCCGTTTCACAGAGTCTCCGTACTTTTTCGCAGATCTCTGGCACCATTGATTCAGGAATGAAACCCAAGAAAAAAAGATTCACGTGGAGGTTTTCTTTTACTGTTTTCAGAAAAATATCTTCCGGCCACGAAGACATCTCTCGCGCCAATCGGGACGCCAGTGCGGAAGAAAGCGGAATTCCAACAAAAAGTCTTCTCTGAAGCATATATGTAGACAAATCATAGCTTAAAAAAGCCAAAATAGCAAGTCACACATCTGTGATAGTACGGGAACAAACATACAGAAGGGAGGAAACTTGGTACAATACTCCATGAAGCTCTGTAAAGCATATTTATGACTGATTCTCTCTTGTATCGCCTAGAGGTGGCACCTCTTACCCTGCTCCCTTTGAAACGCTCACCTCTTTTTTCTTATGCTTCCCGAGTCGAGCTTCCAGTAGGAGCTGTTCTCTCAGTCCCGTTTGGCAAGCAAGAACTTCGAGGGGTCGTTTTTTCCTGCTCTCCGTTCGCAGGACGACCAGCATCATGGATTAAAGAAATTTCCTCTGTTCTCACACGAAACGGTCTGACGGAAAAACAAATTCTCTTGGCGCAAGAAATCAGTCAGGAATATTTCACCCCTCTCGGAAAGACCCTCATACACTTTCTACCCCATGAGGGAAAATCCTCGCTCTGCAGTACCAAGGAAACAATGTCGCCTCTTCCTGATTCACCTTGTCTTCCATCATCCCCGGCGCTAAAAAAGCTCCTCCGTCCACTCCTCCAAGGTGACCAACACGCACTCACCCTCCATCCTAAGGATCGTTTGCTTGCTCTCGCCATTCTCATAGCAGAGAAACAAAAAAAGACTAAATCAAAACAATCCTGTCTTATTTTGGTACCAGAAATACTCGCTGCAGAACTTCTCTCAGCGGCATTTTCTGATTTAGGTGTCGAGCACAGGGTTCTCTCGAGCGCACTTACTCGGAAAAATTTTCTCACCGCATGGAATGCCGCCCGCACTCCTGGTCAAGTGTTTATCGGCACCCGTCAATCGCTCTTCGCTCCTTTCGTTAATCTCAAAACTCTCATTATGCTCGATGCTGATGATGATGCCTACAAGCAATGGGATATGAGCCCTCGCTACGATAGTCGTCGTGTTGTGACGATGCTTGCCGGGCTCTTCCGTGCCCAGCTCATTTTTGTCTCTTCTTTTCTTGATACCACCCAGAAGCATGCCCAAGCCTCGCTTCGACTCAAACACACCGATCTCGCATCAACACTTCCACTGGCGCCGCTCGACATCATCAATCTTCGACTCGAACGTTACCGAAAAAATTATTCTCCCCTCTCCGTTGCATCTCGAGAATATATCGGGCACGCACTTGTACGAAAAGAAAAAATTGTTCTTATCGCCAATCAATCCGGCTATTCCAAAATAACCGTCTGTGAAAGCTGCAAAAAAATCTTTCGTTGTCCTCAGTGCAAATCCTTGCTGCATCCCGAAAAATCAGGTTCCTTCAGCTGTTCCGCTTGTGCCTATACCACGCCATTGTTTCCCAGTTGTTTCGAGTGCGGGCACCTCGGGTTCAAACAAATTGGTTTCGGTACTGAACGTATTGAGAGAGAAATCCGAAAAATTTTTCCAACTGCCCGCATACAACGTCTGGATAAAAACACTCTCGAGAAAAAAACTGACCGTGTCAGAATCATTGAAAACCATCTCACACACGCATCTGATATTATCATTGCTGTCCCCTCACTTCTTCATGTATTCGATGACACAGATATTCGTACCCTGGTCTTTATTGATGCTGATTCCATGCTTGCCTGGAGTGATTTTCGTACCGATGAACGTTTTGCTCTTCGAATCTTCCGCGCGCGACTACTGGCTGGATCTGGAGGCAGAGTATTTCTCGAAACCTTCCAGCCAGAAAACATCTTTCTCAAAAAACTCGCGACCGATTCTTATGAACGAATAGAACAAACACTACGTGAGGACCGAGAGCTTCTTGCTTATCCACCATTCTCAAGACTGATTCAGATTGAGATACTCCGTGACACGCGAGCGCAAGCTGATAAAAGCGCAAAAAAGCTTGAGGAAAGCCTTCGGGCATTGCCAAAAAGTGAAAAATGGCGTATTTTCATACAGCAAGCATCTGATCGCCATTTGAGAGGAAAATACGCAGCCTATATCCTTTTCCGAGTCCCAGAGGGCTCTCTCCCGCCCCTGCTGACGGATTGGCTCTCAACTCTTCCTCATGACACATTCGTTGATCGAGATCCTCTCTCCATACATCTATGAAGACACTTACTCTTGTAACTGGTGCCAATACTGAAGTGCTCAATCGTAAAGCGCTCCCTATTGCGCTGCCTGTTTCTGATACAACGCGTTCCTTGCTCGACGAAATGGTGGCAGTCATGCGACGAGCAAGCGGTATCGGATTAGCTGCTCCGCAAGTCGGTATCTCAGAAAGAATATGCGTCATCGAAATTGATGGCCTAGTGAGCAAATACCTCAATCCAGAAATCACCAGTCGGTCACAAGATAAAATATTTTTCGAAGAAGGATGTCTCAGTCTACCTGGAGAGTTTTTTCCTATAGAACGCCACGAAGAAATCACCCTCAAATACTGGAACGAGAAGGGTCTCCCAAAACGAATTCGAGCGCGCGGTCTACTCGCAATCGTACTTCAGCATGAAATAGACCATCTTGATGGTATACTGATATGTAAGCGTTATCAAAGACAAAAAAGTAAAGAAGGGAAAATCTATGGACGAATCGT
>CAZDRG010000059.1:0-3942 GCA_964508015.1 uncultured Bdellovibrionales bacterium | reverse complement strand
TCTTGGTATCCCACACAAGTTTGGCGAGACTGATGAGGACAAAGAGTACACTCAGCCGAATGGAGACGGATTCTTTTTCTGGATTACTTGGGAAGAAACTTCCCGAGCTTTGAGGGGTGAGAGCAATCAAAAGAGCGGAGGCAATGAACCAGGGAACAGTGAAACGAAGCCAACAAACAAAAACCTTGTCACTTACAAAAAAGAGAAAGGATGATACAAAGAACAGTGCTAAAGAGAAGAAAAATAGTGGCTCAAAAAATACTATCCTTAAATTATCTAGCAGACAATCTTTACTCCCGTTTGCGAAACAAAAATAGTTATCATAAATCAAACCCAGAACAACTAAAATTCCGCTAAAGAAAATCACCAGCCCCCTCCACCAATATGTTTTCTGTTCCATAGATATTTTTTAATACACGATATGTACTTTCCCTGATTGTGTCAGTATACCGGGAATCACTCGTCCTGGGAGATTCTCTCGAATTGGCCGGCGATCGGCTTGGTCATCATCGTCATCATCCATGATATCACGTGAGAAACGCATCACGCGGGTCTGATCTTTCGCGAGCACATAATGCGTCTCTATCCAGTCTCCTGACGTTCGAAGTGAAGTTGCTAAGTGAGTATACTGCTGCTTGGTATTTCGTTTCCACTTGTATCGAAGTATGGCTTCTGATGTTCACACAGCTCGTTTTGTCTATTCATCACCATAGATCAAAACATGATAGCGCCTCCATTCTTCGACAAAAAAATCCGCTGGTACGGCGGATTTTTCAGTATAATATTCGATTTATGCCCTTATCTTTCGGTGGGTTCGGAAAATCTTCGTAAGGGAAATCACGATGAAGATGGCGTACAAGATGAAAAGAATGAGAAAAGTAGCATCCTGTCCGGCATTCAAAGAACCACCCGTCGGGGCATTATTCAAGAGATAAGTTATCACTATAATGATTGGCACGAACCACCGGGCGAAATTCCACCAGGCGCGGAAAACTTCTTCTTTCATTTTGTAGGTGATGAGGGAAAGGAGAAAGATTGCCCCTAAAGGGGAAAAAGTAAAAAATATTTGACCAAAAAAATCATCATCTCGGATGTTACACCAAAGAGATTTACAAACCGTATCAACTAATAAGATCCCAGTAATATACACTAAATAGGCGACCGAAATTATCAGCACTCTTTTTTTTGTCATATCTCTTCTTTAGTATTTAATCTTCATCTTCCCCCGCTCACTCTCCATATATGGCGCGACCATTCCCGATAGTTTCCTCCTGATCGGTCGCCGTTCACTGTCATCATCACGCTCATCATCCACTAGACTCCCAAATTGCTCCATGATCCAGGTCTCATTCCTCTTTGATATATAATGCGATTCGAGTCCCGATGCTCCCCCTCTCAAATATGCGGCTAGAGTGTGATACTGGCCAGCGTTCTTCCATCCCATCCGCCATTTGTATTCCAGTAGGGTTGTGTCGAGGACCGATTCATTCCCATCATACCCGAGAGACTGCAATCGGACAAAGAGAAATCCATTTCTATCTTTACTTTTTTCAAAGGACAATCTCGTGATATGCCCCGCTTCATCGGTCAGCGTGGCGAGCATATCGGGGAGGTTTCTGCGATGTCGTTCGTGCCATTGGAAGAACCCCGACTGAATGTTCCGCGGCTTGTTGCTTGATAGTTTGAGATCGGGCCTTTCTAGGACGACAACCGTGACGACAGAGAGCGTATCTTTTCCAATAATATCTATCTTTTGTATGTTCGGGTTGAAGAATATCTTCGCTTCAGGTGCTGTCTTATCAATGTGTATTACCTTCGTTTTCGCTTCCTCTCTATTCCCCGACTTGTCGATGGAGAAATATTGTACGGTAGTCGTACCCTCTGATGAAATACTCACCGGTGCAGTGTAGACATTCCATGTAGTGCCAGTATCGAGTGAGTATTCCGTCTTCTCCACGCCACTCCCATTCTCATCATCAGTAGCTTTGAGTGTAAGAGTCGTATCGCTCGTATACCAATCACGCATCCCTTCCGTTCCGTCTACCGTGATACCTGTGATCGGCGGGATAACATCGCTCACATCAAGGAGGACGGTGCCTCCGAGCACCGGAGCGAGCTCGTGATCAACGCTACCATCGCCATCATAGTCAATTGCGAGCGAAGAAGCGTGGTCGATGGTTCCATCAGGGAAATCCATAGTCACCTTCGTCTCTGCCGTACTTGGGATGCCCGCGAATGTGGTCGTACTGGTAATGATGTTATCCTCCACTTCCTGGACTTCGAGCGTAAACGACCCATCTAATTCTCCATCAAGCATGAGTGTGGGGTGCGCCGATGCGGGGACAGAAATATACTGCACCTCGCCAAAATGCCGATAGCGAGCACCGGGGATATCCGAAGCAGTCAAACTCGTCTTACGACCCTCACTATCATGCAGAGAGAGCACAAGCGGGGAATGGAGGTAGTAACGGAGACGCTTCTCGGAATTCGTCGACGGCTGTGTAGCAGAGATAAATGACGGAAGAGCTGGAGAGAGTTTCGTGATGATACCATCTCTGATGAATTCACGAAGTTGTGGAACTTCAAGAATATCAGCATGTTTTCGATCAATGGTAGATGGTCCGTTGTAATCACCCAAATCCACCCAATACCGCTTCATATTCGAACCACTCATCGAAAGCGCGCTCGGCATTACGACCGTCCCATCTCCATCAACCATACCATCTGGCGTATACAAGAGCGCATGCGCATATTCATCACATTCACCGATTTCTGTCGCCACCTTGCAAAATGAACTCGTCCAATACCGGATTGTACCAAGCGTCTCCTCGCCGAACCCAGCAATCTGATACACAGCAATCGATTCCGGTATCGTCATATTATCGAGTTGTTCGTGCACCTCTCTCCCATATGAGAGGAGCTTAGTATTGACCATACTCGGCGAAACGACATCATCGGAATTAGCCGAGACTTTCTTGTCATTATCCCTGAGAAAGGCATCGAGTTCAGAGGCATCACCGATTTCATGACCATATTTTCCGATGAATTGATTCGTCAGTACGCCTCCATCGAAGGTGATCGGCGGAGTTTCGACTCCACTCCCCTCACCCGAGAAATATGCGAGCGACGGAAGAAGATGATACGCACCCGGCATATTATTCGCCAACGTCCGTGCCCCCTGAATAGAGAGTATCGGGGAGAACCAATCGAATGGAAGCCCCTGATCATATCCATGCAGGATCGCACCGATCGCCTGAGGAGTACCCGACTGTGGCACTGCGACCAAAACAATCGTGTCGATAAGCCTGGCTGCTTCGGCATCGCCGAGCTTTCGAATGAGTGCTTTCGCAACCAATCCTCCATTGGAATGAGCAATGATCGTCACTTTTCCCGATTTGGAATTGCTCGCGAGTCTTTCCAATTCCCGGATGATATATGACTGAGACACGGATCCAATATACGAGATACCATCGTCCACTTCCTTGCCCCCATTCAGTATGTCATCGAGAGAGAATCGCCAATCGTATGGAATCGCGTTCCAATCATTGATGAGGTGGTCCGTATCTTTCATCTTGTCCATATCTTCGATGAAAGACTTATAGATATTCCCCTGTCCAATGGGTAAAATATTTTTCTCATCGAGTATATCTCTCGTATAGATGCTATCATCTCGACTTTTACCATTCTCATCAAGCAAAAGTTTCTCGACATCTGCCTCGCGATTCGGTTCCCATAGCTGATTTTCCATTCCGAGCGCGCCGTTCTTGTAGAGCCGGCTTGACTCGAGCCCCGGGAGGAACAGCACATTTGATGGGCATGTCTCACCACAGCGAAATGGCATGCGGCTCCAACCGATGAACATCGTATCCCCGAGCAGTCGTTCAGCGGGTGAAGAAAAAAACGGGGAAAAGCTTGGACCATCCTCATGCCCGTACCAGTTAT
>CAZDRG010000058.1:0-3950 GCA_964508015.1 uncultured Bdellovibrionales bacterium | reverse complement strand
CCGCAATGGCAGTATCATTGATCACTTTTACCCAGGGATTTACTCCGCCAGACATGCCTTTGACACCGCGGATTGAGCTACCTCGTGCGCGAATGTTTCCGAGATAGACGCCTACTCCTCCTCCAAACTTGGAAATTTGAGCCATATTTTCTACAGCGTGGTAGATGCCGCGGAGATCATCATCAACATTAATTTTGAAACAACTCGAGAGCTGATGATAATTGGTACGCGAGTTGAGAAGCGTTGGAGTAGGAAGGGAGATGCGCTGCTTAGAACAATGCTCATAAATTTTGAGGGCCAGGGCGAGTCTCCCCTCTTTTTTCTCGGGAATGGCTAAGAAGAGAGCGATAGAGAGATACATTTCTTGTGGCAACTCTCGAATGACCTTATTTGGATTGAGCAAATAACGCTTGATAAAGGAAACAATGGTAGTGTACTCGTAATTTTCATCAGTTTCTTTCGAGAGATGCTTACCGGCCTCGAGAATATCTTCTTCAGAATAATATTGATAAAAATCTTTATAGTAGAGACCCTTCTCAATATAATGATCAAAATGTGCCTTGTAAGCGGCAGCAGAGTAAATATCTTTTTGTGCGAGACCCCGATTTTTGGTCGCTTTTTTGTACAATCCACCAAGAAGAATACGGGCAGCGACATTTTGCCAGGCAATATTCTCTACAGTGACTAAATCAATACAGGTTTTGACGATCAGTGTTTCGATGTCAGAGGTTTTGATGTCATTGACCAAATTTTTCTTGAAGGAATCCATAAGATCTTCAAATCGACATTCTTCTTCATACCCTTTTGCGGCTCGGTCAAAAACAATCCGGAGTTTCTTGATATCAAAATACTCTTTTGACTCATCTGCTTTGGTGACCTTGAGAGTTTTCTCTTCAAATTCACGCACAAGCCGTTCATGGCGCTCCTCGCGTTCTCTTTTGCGCTCTTCTCGGTAGATGATATATGTTTTTGCCAAATCAAAACGATTTGACTTCACAAGCTCCCGCTCAACAATGTCCTGAATGTCTTCTACCGTAGGTACCCGATGAACAAAGATTTCTGAGTACACGCGTTCTACATCCTTGATGACCTCATCGGTAAGATCAGGGATAAATGCTTTATCTGTGTCACCAATAGCATCGCAAGCAAGCTCAATGGCTCGCTCAATACGTTGTCGATCGAAAGGAATGATTTCTCCATCTCGGCGGCGGATTTTTTCGATAGGCATAGGGCGTAGAGTGTGGCGAGACGCCATTAAAATTTATCTTGCGGTTGCAAAACAGGATGTATTGAGAAGACAACTGAGTTTACTAAATCGCTATGAGAGCAGCGATTTCGAGTTGAGACTTTCGCGCAGACTCTTTCATTAAATGAAGCGCTGTGAGATCACATCCCAATTGATGTGTGTTTTGCAGAGTGATACATAATCAGCTTTCTTGATACCGTAGTCAGACATATATGCATGTTCGAAGACGTCGAGCACGAGAAGCGGCTTGCTTCCTGCCAAGAATCCCCCATCGTGTTCGTTAACCCAGGTGTTGAAGAGTTGTCCGGTGTGTTCATCTTGGGTCAAAACCACCCAGCCGATACCTCTCATCAGAGCGATTCCATAAAATTCTTCAGACCAAGCCTCGAAGCTTCCGAATGATTCAGCAATTTTCTCCGTGAGTTCGGCTGTAATGCTTCCGGTGAATTCTGCTTGGCTGAGATTCTCAAAGTAAAGCTCATGAAGGCGCATACCATTCCATTCCCATCCAAAACGACGTTTTAATTCAGCGTGTTCTGTGGTACCAGGTGTTTTTGTCTGGAGGAGTTCTAGAAAAGCATTGACATTCTTTACGTAGCCCTCGTAGAGGGTGAAGTGATTTGAAAGGAGGGTATCAGACAAACCTTGCATTCCAAGAAGCGAAGAGAAGTTTTTTGGTGTATAAGGAGTCATAGGCACTAAATTTTTCCAACAAGTTCGATACCAGGAGTAAGTGTTTTTGCGCCCGGCTTCCAGTTGGCTGGGCAAACCTCTCCACCATGTTCACGTACAAATTGAGCAGCCTCTATTTTTCGAATCAGCTCAGTGACGCTTCGGCCGATATTATTGGCATGTACCTCATAGGCCTGCAGAATTCCATCAGGGTCGATTACAAAGGTTCCGCGTCGAGCAAGGCCTTCTTCTTCTATGTACACTCCAAATGAACGCGAGATCAGGCTCGTTGGATCAGCAATTAGAGGATAGTTTACCTGAGCTATTGCAGGAGAGTGGTCATGCCAGGCCTTGTGAGTAAAGACGGTATCGGTGCTCACGCCACAAATCTCGACTCCCATTTTTTGAAACTCTTCGTAGTGATGAGCAAGATCTTCAAGTTCTGTCGGACAAACAAACGTGAAATCAGCCGGATAAAAGAAAAGAACCATCCACTTTCCTCGAAACGCTGAAAAACTAGTTTTTTTGAATGCTTTTTGATGAAACATTTCAAAATGAAGCTCTGGGATTTCTTGACCAATAATCGGGAGGATGTTTTCGCCGCATTCTCCGCCACAACACATATCATTTTGCATAGGATTTTTATTTAATTTCTCAAGAGGTTCACGTAGAGTACCGCCCTGATTTTTTCTTGTCAAACATCCTGAAAAGAAGCTTATTGCGAGTCTCATATTATGCGAGAGAATGAAGAATTGGCAAGGAGAATAAACTATATATAGTATGATGTAACAAACAAGACGCACAAGGAGTGCGTTTTTGAGGACTTTAACAATGAGGCTATTGTCTCGGGTCTAGTGGTGTGAAGAAGAGCAGTCAGCAGGGTCTTCAAAGCAATATTTCACACTCCAAAGAGACAAGGACAGATATTCGAGAAATCTCTGTACAGGAAGAAGATTATCTGGTATAATCAGATTCATCTTTCAGGGGAAGGAGAGGCATCATATTGTAAAAAGCTGAGCATGGAATCTGGAAAAAATATGAGTGTTTTTAAAGCAAAACATCGAGACGAGGGAATGCGCCTGGATCATTTTCTGGCTGTTTCTTTGCAGAAAGAGCATCCGGGTGTTTTTTCACGGGGTATGATTACGGAGATGATACTCTGTGGACAAGTCGTGCATAACGGTACAGAAGTGAGGAGACCAGACAAGAAGCTACTCATGAATGACACGATTTCTCTCGATGTAATCATTCCGGAGGCCCCTCAAAAGCCAAAACCAACGTCGTTGCTTGTACCGGAAGTCCTGTATGAAGATGAGGTCGTCCTTTTCGTCAACAAGCCAGCCGGACTCTTGACTCACGCGGTGGAGGAGAGTGATATGTCGCTTGTTGATTGGGTATGTACGCATTGTCCACACATTACCCACGTAGGAGAGGATGCTCTTCGCCCGGGTATTGTCCATCGCCTAGATAAGGGAACTTCTGGGGTATTGGTTGTAGCCAAGACAGAAGCCGCCTATATCGAGCTGAAACGTCTTTTCGAAGAACGGGAAATAGAGAAAACATATTTTGCTCTTGTGGAAGGACATCTGACAAAAGAGTCAGGGAGTATTGATTTTCCGATCACGCGTATCCCACATAGTGAAAAGCGCTCTATCCGACATGCAAACAGTGATACTGAAGCACGAACTGCATTGACTCACTTTCGATTACTGACCCGATTCGAAAATTATGACTTTGTCGAGGTGAAGCCAAAAACGGGTCGAACGCATCAGATCAGGATACATTTTTCTGCCCTACAACATCCGATTGTTGGAGATCGGCTGTATGGGTTTCGCCGTAAACCAAGCAATCTTCTTGCGCTGCGGCCCATGCTTCATGCCGGGCGGCTTGTTTTCAGTCTTTTTGGGAAAATGTACGATATTGAAGCACCATTGCCGAGAGACTTCACCGACCTGCTTGCAGGCTTGACGGCTTCCGAGTAATTGGTTATGCTAGTGAGACCTTGGAATCACGGTTGAAACCGTGATTTCGT
>CAZDRG010000057.1:0-3987 GCA_964508015.1 uncultured Bdellovibrionales bacterium | reverse complement strand
ATTGGGATACCAACTCTTTCGATAACGATGGATCAATGAAATAGCTAATTCAGACAAAAACAGGGCTCTTTCAGACCTCGTTTTTTCAAAGATTTTCTTTTCTCACTTCTCTCCACCCTGTCGCAATTTTTTGGTATCCCACACAAGTTTGGCGAGACTGATGATGACAAAGAGTACACTCAGCCAAATGGAGATGGATTCTTTTTCTGGATTACTCGAAAAAAAACTGCTGGTTCGGGTACAAAAAAGCAAAAGACCCGGCGGAGCGGTCTTCTGCTCGCGGGTCATTTCTTCCGCTCATCGAAGAATCGGGCGATGATGCCGGAGATGTTTAGAGCAAACGGTCTGGCTCGGTGCCTTCACCAAGCTCAAGCGCCTTGATTTCTGGAAGCGTGACATGCCCACTCAGATCGCCGTACATGCCGACCGTATTGGTAATGACTTTGCTGATTTGCTTTTCTCGTTCTGCCCACAATTTCTCATACGCCAAGCGCTCTTTGCGAAGACCATCGCTCATACCCGTAAATGCTTCGACAATCGCTTCGACTCGCTGCTTAAATTCGACGCCCGTCAAATACGCGTAGAGCACTTCCATCTTTTCATTCTTGCCTACCGACATGTTTTTTTCTCGCGTGACTGATTCGAGCGTGATACGAAGAGCACTCGCGAGGGCCAGTGCCATGTGCACTTCACACACCCAGACGCCATCCCGCAAAGCAAATCCCGTGACACCCGATGGCAAGACTGAAGACACGAGTACGGCGATATCCGCCTTCACCAGTCGTTGATCTTCTTTGAGTTTTTGAATCCATCCCTCACTCCAGACCTTGGTATTCTTTGATTCCCACACGATCTGACCAGCCAGACGTCCTCCTCGATCGAAGACTCGCTGCAAAATATCAGCACCTTTGACTCCCTTGGGCACGGGAACAATCTCATCATGGAGAAATTCTGACCGAAGAGATGTCTCAAGTTCGAGTTCAAGTACTTCCCCCTGAGTCTGTTGTGAACCCTGTTCCAGCTTACGCGCCAAATCATCTTTGGCCTTAGTCGCATCCGAGAGCTGTTTCTGCAACTGCGCGATAACAAAACGCGTTTCTTCCGTCGCCTTCTTGCTCGCTTCTTCACTGATCTTCTCTCGCTCAGCATCAAGCTGTCGCTGCTTATCGAGCTCAAAATTCTCTCGCTCAGCATCAAGCCGATTTTTTTCTTTCCGTAACTCAAGCTCTTTTTCGTTGGCTTCGCGCAACTTGTTGTTCTTTTCCGCCAACTGCTCCTCAAGCATTTTTCTTTCTGCCTCACTTTCTTTCTCAGCTTCTTCTCTGGCTTTTTTCAGGACAGTGCCCCTCTCGGCTTCCATTTTTCTGGCCACTTCCTGACTGATTGCCGCTTCAGAATTTTTCAGAGCTTCTTCCAATTTCGTCCGCTCGGCATCAAGCATTTGTTCCTTGCGCACCAACGCTTCTTCTTTTGATTTCTGTTCCTGCTCCATCTCTTGCCGTACCTGTTCCGAAATCTGATGCGTCAGCACATCATCAATCGAAATCGATGATCCGCATTCGGGACATTTAATCTGTTGTTTCTGAGCAGTCATAATCACCTCATTATTTCGTCGGTACAGTCGGCGCAATCGTTCCGAGCTGAGCGGTCACTGTGTCGCAATCACGACCGGCAACATGCATACTCCAAATAGGATCAGATCTCCGGTATCCACCCTTCTGATAGTCAGTCGTGACCTTATCAACAGATGGCAATGCAAAATCCGCGCACAGTTCAAATGATCCGACACGACCCACTCCCTGCGTCAGCGATGTCTCTAAGACTCGATACTCATACATCTTTCCTGTTTCTGGATCCTGCATGAAGTCCGAACAATACGTGTAGGCACTGGAACGCCTCAGCACATCCATCGAGGCAGGCAGAGTGCCTAAAGCACTCGCATATCCCTGAATACACTCCGCCAGTGTCGAGAGATCATTCGCTCGCTTGATATCGAAGCCCTGCTTGCGGGCTGTCTCAGGCGATCCTCCCACGAAAAAACCCAAAACAATACTGACGCACACCACACCCGCTACCGACCATCCAAAAGATTGAAATGTCTTGCGAGTAATATCCTGATGATACTGTATCTTCTTACGCTCGAAATAGTAGAAGCCGAAAATGACACCGGCGATACCCAAGATAGTCAGCGCTTTCAGGAAAAATCGCCACGTGATTTCTCCCTGAAGAAAGGTATAGACTACCGCGATGAGATCCCCAACGATTGTCACAGAGGCGATGAGGAGTACCAGATAGGTGAGCCACTGCGAAAGGCGCGATTCCGTCCGTCCCTCATCCTCTCGGAATTTGCGAAACCAAATACGCAGAGCGCCCACATACAGTGGAAATCCAATCAAAAGCGCCGCGATAGCATAGTGAATACTATCCATCGCGCCCGATACACCGAGAGGAGAAGAGCCCGCCAGCGCATCAGGAAAAGTCTGCTCGATGATACCAAAAAGGAGTGTCCCAAAAGCGGTAGCCACAATACCGAGCAGAATGAAAGAGAAGAGATTCACAATGACATCAACCGTTGAGGACTTGCGCGTCAGAGTAGGACGAGTTCCCGCGCTTGGCAGCGGTACGCCGAGAGCAATGACTCCCTCCCGATAGGCGGCGTCTGCTTCCTCATCAGACCAGCCGACAGCGAGAAGCTCTTCCTTAATTTCTGCTTTAGAGGCGCCGGCTCGCACCCGATCTGATACATAGCCTCCCAGTGATGGATTGTCCATAAAAATTATTTTATGAATTATGCTCTTCTGACGAAAGAACGCGTAATTTTGCATCACGATCTTCTTGCCACAAAGTATACCACGACCAAAAACACGCGAAGAGCACTACTCCCTGCCCCACACTTACCACCAAATGCCCGATAGCAGGACAAGCATTCCATATCCCCCACTGGGAGCAAAGCAGTGTCCAATCGTGTTCTCCGCCAATCAGGGGCAAGAGCTGTACCTGCGCATCGGCGATATAGATACCCGAATTGATGAGCGAGAAACCAAGCCAATTCATGATAATGGCTGCTGACCACACTTGTTCACTCCGTACAAAATATATCACCAGTACAATGGGAACGAGGAGTTGCATAAGAGTCCCTCCCAATATTGAGATTGTCTCACCGAACACGAGAAACAGAGGATGCCCCGCCTCGTGCATAATAAGGGTGACATAATCAATGAAGTGCCATTTCTGCCAAGTAGCGAGATAGAACATCCCGTACAGTGTGGCGAGTAGCGTAACAAATGTTTTTTCTGAAAGAAGCGGGAATCGCATAAGAGTGGCTATATTTTATTAACAGAACAGAAGAGCCGCTTAATATTATTCCTACAGCTTCCGACTATCATACGCCCAGTGCAACAAAGCCTGTCTTTGACGGCGTCGGCAAAGGAGATCTCCCGATCGGCAATTGTGCACCACCTGGGCAATGTGTCTCCGCATCATCTTCCATCGCCGTATCTGGCGCGCATCTTCTGTGGGGATTCGTCGCCCAAGAAAGTAACGACAATACCATTGGAACCACCCACGAGGATCTTCCGGAAATATCCATCCCTTTCTTTGCCACTCGATAAGAGATTGGCTCGCGTCAACACCAAAAAAATTCAGCGACACATCTTTTTTGCGCGGGGAAAGTTTGGCTGAAACAAACCATTCAGCTGGAAATTCTTGCTGGCAATCCGTCAAATACTTCCCTCCAAATACACCCAGATCAAGCATTTCTTTGGGAGTGAGATCTGGTCGAAATTCCACGTCAAAATCCTTCCCGACCGGTGCAACCAATCGGTAACGATACCCCTCCTGCATACGATCATGAACGATAATTTCTCGTGTCATACGACATCTACTCTCCTTTCCCCTACTCTAGCGCGTTCACCCGAAAAAGCCTATACTAAAATCGAAAAGCCTTCAGAACGAGAAGCGATGGAGTCTTCGGACTCCTAACTGGAA
>CAZDRG010000056.1:0-4004 GCA_964508015.1 uncultured Bdellovibrionales bacterium | reverse complement strand
ATACACACTAAAATCGTATTAAGACATAGACAATTTCCTAGCCAAATACTCTTACGAGAAACTCTTTCTCTGAGTCAAATAAACTCCACCTCATCCCGAAAGCGTGATAAACACATGGCGATCAGATTCCCAGAAACATCCTACGTCCAGCCGCCCCATAAGATTGAAGGCGACATGCGCTCCGCAAAGAAGAGCTTTTTTGAAATGGCCAAACCAAGAATACGCTACATGAATGCCGCTGAATTCAGTGAGTGGGTATGCAAGATGACTGAAGGAAAAAGTCAGTAAAAAATCGACACAGGCTTAACGGTATATTGCTGGAGTCAAGTCGCAGCAAACCAGGATGGCACCCCGGAAAGATTCGTTGAAAATCTTGAAATAGGAATCAATAAAGACGTGTTCCATATCGACGGAGAATCCTACGAAGAATTGATTCCCCTTACCATAGAACACGAGTTGCAAGAGGCGTGGCTGAATACCAAAAAAGGTCGACTGGGAAGTGGTGGCGATCAGGAAGTGCTCCATACGAGGCATCTTTTGGCAGAACGGAAGGATTTTCTTCTTACCGAAAAAACTAGCTTGGGAGAAAAACTGTTTCAGTGGCGTATGAAGATCCGTCCTGACAACGAAGATGAGTATCGGATGGCTTGGGAATCAGCAAAGAAAAAACTGGGGGCGGCCTAGCTCATTGTGTGACAGCCCTGATTTCATCAAAAATTTTCATTTCTTCTGTTGCTCTCTTCAATCAACAGCTCCGGATGTATCCAATAGGGGCCCTATCACGAAATTTTAAGGCCTTATTTAGGCTGTTTTTAGTATTGACTGATAGCACATTTTTTACTATCATATATAGTCCGATTGATCCTCGTCGGCGTCGACAAACCTAAGTATCCTTACTTCGATACGAGGTAAGTAAGGTTTTTTTCAATTCAAGAAACGGAGGAAGCAATGGCAATCCGACTCATAGTGACTGATACACAACCCCAACACATTACGAGACCCCCTCTACCGGGAGGATACTCCGGGGATGACCTCCAGTACAAAGATACCATCCGTTCAGGCTGGTTCACGATGTTACCCAGACTCCACCGAGACTTCCAGGGTAAGTATATCCTGGATCAGGTGCTCCAACTGGTGTGGAACGCGGCGCTGTCCGGTCAAGGACCACGCCCCCTCAGTCAATGGAGAATCAACGTATTCTCTGTGGCAGAGTATTGGGGCGTAACCGTCACCTACGGCCGGTGGTCAGGCGACTGGACGGTTCGGGTTATCACGAATGCTGAGGGCTGTACCAACTGAACATCCTATGGACCACTCCCAACAGGAGTATCGACGACCCACCTGAGAGGTCGTCTTTTTTTGTCTCGATTTCAACTTTCTCGTATGCTATACTACTGCAATTATGAAAATACTCAAATTTGCTCCAGATCTAGTGCGCAAAATACTCGCCGGTGAGAAGACTTCCACGTGGAGATTATTCGACGACAAAGATTTACAAATAGGCGACAAGCTTCTCTTCCAAAATAAAGAAACAAGCACGTCATTCGGCACGGCTATCGTATCCGCCCTCTCCCGGGAGACTCTTGGCACTCTCGAAGATGCTGACTGGATCGGGCATGAAAGGTTCTCCTCAGAAGAAGAGATGTACGCGACTTACCGGAAATACTATGGCGACACCGTCAATCCTCACACTGAGGTCAAAATAATCACCTTTGTATTCTCTGCCTAAGTATCGCCTCTTCAAAATACAGAGAAAAATATCACACGCAAAAGAGCACTCATGCTTTTTCAGATGATGCTTCAGAGTTCGACCTGCTATACTAGTCTAGAGACTCGAAATTTCCCGTGTCTCACCCGCCTGTTTTTACGACGAAGAAGAATTGTTTGTTCATTAAAAAACTTTCATCTTGTTGTCTCACTTGGCATTTGCCACGTATTTTTTCTGGAGAATTCTCTATGTGCGCCACTCCCACCCCAAACACGAATATTGAGACCTGCCCTCGATGTCACCAGTCTTACGATTACTATCGTGGGTATCGCATGCTCTGCGCCAATTGCAATCCACTCCAATATCGAGAACAGCACATGGCCTCTATCGATCTCGCCGAGCAAGCCGAGCCGAAAGAATGAAGCTCGGAGCCCGAGCCCTCCCCGAAACCAGCGCACGACCACAAAGGTACGGCGCTCTTTATTATTGTCACTTCGCTCCCGCAGCGCTCCCAGCCACGAATCCCGTTGTCCAGCAAAGCTGCAGGCTATACCCTCCAGAAGGACGATCGACATTCAGGATATCTCCCACCAAATAGAGATTCGTAAAAAGTCGCGAACGCATGTATTTACAATCAACTTCTTCAAGTGGCACTCCTCCGCTCGTCACAATAGCCTTGTCAGCACCCAGAACTCCTGTCACGGTCACACGGAGACCTTTGAGGCAGCGAACCAAGGAGAGTCGTTCATCTCGCGATAGACTATGTGTTGGTTTGTCTTCATCAATACGAGACAAACGCAAAAGCGTGGATAAGAGTGCAGGAGACACAAGCACTTCCAGACTATTCTTTATCTGTTTATTCTTAGCTCTTTCTAGTACAGCTTGAATTTCCTGATCCAGTTCGCCCACATTCATCTGCGGAAAAAAATCAATCAAAAGGATGACTGGCCCATAGGGAAGGAATTCACTCACGCTCCGACTCATATTGAGTACCAATGGCCCGCTCAGTCCAACATGGGTAAAAAGTATTTTCCCTTTTCGAGATGGAAAAATTTTCTGATTATTCTGAAACGCCGTCAATTTGGCTTCGCCAAAACTCACACCGGCCAATGCAGCCACCCAAGGTTCTGCCGTGCGAAGAGGCACAAGGGACGGACGCGGAGCAATCACCGTGTGACCAATCGACTCGAGCCAGCGGAAGCCATCACCGGTTGATCCAGTTTCCGGATGCGATTTTCCTCCTGTTGCTAAAATATATTTCCCGGCTCGTATCACATCACCATTTTTGAGTCGTACTCCCTCTACCAACCCATCCACTGCTGCAATTCCACTCACCTGGCTCCCTACTCGAATCATGACCTTGCCCTCCCGCATATATTGAACCAGTGCGTTCCAGACCGATTGTGCCTGATCACTGACAGGAAATACCCGCCTCTCAGACTCTATCTTGGTCGGCATGCCATGAGCGTGAAAAAAATCAAGCGTATCCTGCACTCCAAAGTGCGATAACGGCGAAAAAAGAAATTTGGCTGATTCGCCAAACTTCGCCAAAAAAATATGCTGATCAAACTGCGCGTTGGTGATATTAGAACGACCGCCACCGGTAATGAGCAACTTCGCTCCCAGGGATTCGTTCTTCTCAAGCAGTACCACTCGCGCACCGCAAGCCGCCGCCCGACCAGCCGCCATCATTCCAGCTGGTCCACCACCAATCACCGCTACGTCGTATGCAATATCTGCCATACTTTCAAAATGAAGAAAATACGAGTAAAATACCTTTATACAATAGCATATAATCCGTAATGAATACCCGTGTGAATTTCGAAAATCCATCCAGTAACCAAGTCGAACGAGAAAAAAAGCTCCCGTCACTCGCTGAAGTACAGACACACCTTGAGGCACTCATCGGAAATAATGCCTTCACCGAAGTTGAAAGGCGTGAAGATGAACAATGTCTTATTTGCCTTGAGGTCATTCGCACGCGAGAGAATGGAGATCAAGATCTTTACACATATCAACGGACAGATAACGGAGGAGAAATAGAAGTTTTCTATTATTCGGGTACGGTCACTGCCGGCGAAGCGAAAAGTGGCGAAAATTTGGCAACGTATAATTCAAGCACCCGCACATGGAGAGATATTCCCAGAAATATTGCCGACCCATCACTCCCAGTTGACGTGCCTAAAGCAGAAAACATTCCTCCTGAGCATTCCTCTCCAGAAAACCAAGAAAATGGCTATGAACAACTCCTTATCAAATTTGCTGAGGCCGAGAGCGTCTTTGGCACTACCAGCCT
>CAZDRG010000055.1:0-4051 GCA_964508015.1 uncultured Bdellovibrionales bacterium | reverse complement strand
ATAGTTCGAACCAGACGTTGTGCCATGATTAACTCTATCGTTGAGGATAATAGAAATGGCTCGATTCCAATATCAATCAAGCGAGGTAGAGCCGTTGCTGCGTCATTTGCATGAAAAGTCGATAAAAGAAGGTGTCCGGTCAATGCTGCATTCACTGAAATCTCAGCGGTTTCCTGATCTCGAATTTCGCCTACCAAAATGATGTCCGGATCCTGGCGAACAATAGAACGCAGTCCGCTTGAAAAGGTGAGGTTAGTTTGTACATTCACCTGTATCTGATTAATACCAGCAATACGATACTCTACCGGATCCTCAATAGTCGTAATATTTACTCCGGGAGCATTGATCAAATTGAGGAGTGAATAGAGAGTCGTTGTCTTACCAGATCCAGTTGGTCCGACGACGAGTATCATACCAAATGGTTTGCGAGCAACTTCAGTCAGGGTTACCTGCAGGGAGTCTGAGAGACCAATATCACTCAATCCCAAGCCCTGAATATATGTCGCAAGCAAACGGAGCACCACCTTTTCTCCTTCGATAGTAGGAATAATCGACGTACGCATATGCACTACTGCTGACTGGTGTTCATGGGAAAGTGATCCATCTTGAGCGGCAAAATGTTCATCGATACGCAGTCCGCTTTTGACTTTGATACGGTTCAGCAGATTTTCATAATGTTCCTTCGGAATACGACCAGCTTCCTGCAACACACCGTCTATCCGAAAACGCACAACCACTTCCAGTGCCTGGGGTTCAAAATGAATGTCCGAAGCTTTGAAACTGAGGGCATCATTGAAAATCTCTTCCAAAAGCTCTGGCGCGATACGTCCATTACGAGTGAGTATTTTTTGAAAACGAGTCTCAAGGGTTTTTTGATATTGTGTCAAAATAGGCGTAATATCTTCGGGAAGCGCATAGGTGATCATGATGGTGTACTCAGGAAAAAGAGCAGCCAACTCGAGTGGGAGCGCCGGTTCATCTGGAGCATCAGTCGCAATGATTATCGTATGCGTTTTTTCATTCTGACTGAAAAATACACAACGATATTTCTGAGCAATCTCTTCGGGAATGAGCGCGATCTGCTCTTTACTAGGCTGATTTGAATTGAGATCAGAATACGACACGCCGTACGATTCTGCCAAAGCCTGTCCCAATAAATCTTTCGTCAACAACTGGTGACTGAAGATATAATCAGTCAAGGAAGATGTTCCGGTCGAGAGAAATTCTTCTGCTTTCTGGATATCTTCCTCTGAGAGATAGTTCCCACGAAGCAAAACTTCTGCTAACTGTGTATCAAGTGCATTCATGTCTCTATACTATCATATTCCCTCCCACCTGATAATTCTCAGTACTCATGTGTCTGCCCCTTCATACCAAAATAAAAAAGGTGCATCATCAGCATCCCCGAGCATACACCTGCCAGCACAAATACATTCCTCTCTTCCATTAGTATACTCCTCCGACACCCTCCGCACCGTCACATACCGTCAGCTCAGCCTCACACCACATACAAAAAAATCAATCATAATCTGACGGCCGTCGAATTATGATTGATTTATTGGGGGGGGTGGGTGAGAGAATTCAGATCCATATTGAGGATTATATGGTACTTTAAGAACCATTCGATGTCATCAATATTTCTCATTTTTCATTTCAGCCATCAGCATCGCTACTCTCCGAAAAGAATTAATCAACTAAAACTATTTCAACATACGTATTCAAGAACACAAGACCGCCCAATTGGGCGGCTTCGCTTGTGTATTCAGTTCTCCTGTGTGACTAGATTTCCCTGATTTTCAATTTGAGGAAGTGGGAGGCACAGCTCATGCAAGGATCGTAGGCACGGATGATTTTTTCACATTCGAGTCCAAGCGTATCGCGATCCATCGAGAGGTTGTCCTGTATGAACTTTCCGAGATCCTGTTCAACCGTAATCTGATTTTGTCCGGTCGGAACAATCACTTCGCCATGCGTGACAATACCCTTCTCGTTAGTCTCATACTTATGATAAAGCGTGCCACGTGGTGCCTCGACAACACCGACACCCACGGTTGCCCTTGGTACTATTGACTGGAGAGGCTCCTTCACAAAAGTCGAGTTGGACAAAATATCAATCGATTCATCTACCGAATGCAGAATCGCGATAGCCTGTGCCAGGCAGTTATCATAGACGTCATGTGATGGGAAACGTTTGAGGGCTTCGGCCGAATCTCGCAATGTATTCTGATGAAAAGCGTCTTTGTTAAGATTCACTCGAGCAAGGGCACCGACCCGAAACACTTTGCCATCAAATGTATAGCCAGAAGCCTGCGAATACGGAATAACGACGTGCTCGAGATGGCTGCGATATCCGCTTTCATCACAAATTTTGCCATTCATATCCCAGAGCTCCCCGTCAAAATATGAGAATGGAGTCGATTTGAGACCAATATAGTCTGTCTCACGAACAAAGGAGAAAGGGCAATTGGCAAACAATTCAATCGAACGAAGAATAGTTGGACGGATTGCCTTGAGCTCTTCGAGGCATTTGTCCATTTCTTCTTTCTCGGGGACTTTCGCAAAACCACCCGGCATGAGAAATGGTGCATGGACGCTCCTTCCACCCGCCAGAATTGAGAGGTGGTTACCGACTGATTTGATCGCAAACGCATCATGCAAGACATCATGTTGTGCTGGGTCATTCTCATCAAAAGCCAATAGAGAATCTTTTCCAAAAAAATCAGGTGCGACAAAAATATAGAGATGCAGAGCGTGATCGCGGATAATCAATCCATGGTACGCCAAAGTGCGAAGCAGTTTGGTTTGTTCGGTTGGCTGAAGATCAAATCCATGTTCTACCGCCTCAATGCTCGCCATGAGATGCGCATTGGAACAAGTACCACAAATACGTGCCAACATCTGCGGAATCGCCATGATAGACTTGCCTACCATTGCCTGAGTAAAAAACCGTTTGTATTCATTGATAGCGAACTGGACTGAGGTGACCTTGCCATCCTCAAGCAATACCTCCAGTCCCGCTGATCCTTCGATCTTGGTGATTTCTTTGATACTAAACGCGCTCATTTCTGATACCTGGTGCATACGCTATTGTTAGAAAGAATATTTTTTAATTTGAGGCTGCGCCTTCAACCGCTGGTTTTGCTTCAATGACACCAAACTCAACGAGCATTTCATTTAAAACCTTAATAAATACTTCTTCCTGCATGGGGCAACCATTCACATGCGCGTCCACTGTCACAAGCTCATCAACCTTCTTGGCTTTCTCTCCGTAATGAAACCGCTCCAAGAGAAAATGGATTTGCTCTTCTACTTCGGGAGGAAATTGATTCCGTTGGCACGACGGCATACCCATATTGGCACAGGCGCCGATAGCAACCAGTTTAGTCGCTTTGGAACGAACATCAAGCAACTTGGCCTCATGCTCTGGTGACGCGATGGCTCCCTCAACGAAAGCGACATCCATCTGATCGATGACATTTTTTGACTGCAGCACCTTGGCATAGCGGATATCAAGCAAAGGCAACCACTCCCGATAGTGGTCATTCAGATACTCCGCAAACATAACGGTACTGTCTTCACAACACGAAAAAGAAAACCAACCAATACGGAGTTTTTTCTGAGGAGTCATACGCGAGATACAAAAATAGAGAGGTCAATTACCCCTCTATTCTATCAGAGCTTCACGAAAAAGTCTTTCCCTCTTTCGCTCAAATAGTTTTACACTTCACGCAGCGGCATCCTTCTTTCTTGATAATATCCTCAAAATATTCCTTCCCATAATCATAGGTCAGCTCTTCTCCCACTTTGATATTCCGACGCGCCACAATAAAGATATGCCCCCGTCGATCCACCGCCTCACAATTTGGCCGACACGAATGATTTGCGTAGCGAGCAGTATTCCAACGTGGACTTCCATCAATATCAATACGCGGACTCACATTGAAGATATACCGATTTTGCAACGTATCTCCTCGCTCCCGAGGAATACGATTACCCACATACTCAATAATCGTCGCTCCCTTCTGGATGGTCTCAAAGGCATAGAGTCCCA
>CAZDRG010000054.1:0-4053 GCA_964508015.1 uncultured Bdellovibrionales bacterium | reverse complement strand
AGTTCAGCATATGCCTTTCTGTCGATAATATCTCTCACCTCAGCATCTGCGATATATGACTTGAAGAAGTGCTTCGCCTGATAATAATGCTTAGGATCTACAGGATTAAGTTCGACAAATTTTTCCCATTCTGCATCAAGAAGTTCATTCTTGGTTTCAAATGTATCCTTTTCTCCAAAGGCGACCTGCAGGAACTCTCGAATACTAATTCTTCGATCGACATTGAATATCTTTCGAATCTTCTGAAGATTCAAGAAGTGTGCAGACTTATCGAATATGTTCTTTTTGGTGTACTCTTCCGCTTCAATTATATCGCCGTTCTTCCAAAGATTAGAGAGAACAGCATTACCAAGAACATCCTCCTCTACGGCCCTCCGAAAGCCTTCACGGTCAATACGCATTCCATCTGTTCCAACCTCTGTATGAGAAACCGAGACAATCCTATCGTCTGATTGTAGGTCGATTGGACCCTTAAATACTTTCTCTCCGTTCTCATCAACGAACTCACTCTGTCCTGATTCAACAGACCCTTCCGTTGCAGGAATCTTCTTAATGACTGGCAGTTTTACCTTGTCGTCATATTTAAATTCCTTTTCAAAAAATTCACAGGTCGCAAAGAAATCGAAAAACTTAAATGTTTTCTTTTCTTCGCGATAGCTTTCATTCTTTTCGGTATCAGTGTAATCAAACACATGCTTTCGAGTACCGCGCCCCTTTATCTGAACGAAATCTGATGGACTAAACACGGGGCGCATAAGCGCGATATTTAGAAGGTCCTGACAGTCATATCCTGTCGTCATCATGCCGACCGTAACCGCAATACGAGTTTTACTTGAGTCGTAACCAGGAGGCAATGGAACCTGACCGCCCAAACGATTATTAGAGAAGTTTATAGTCATCTGCTGTGCATCAGAAACCTGCGAGGTCACCTGCATAGCAAAGTCTGATTCTTTGTAGAGTTCTGGCCACTTTTGGAAAGCAAGCTTATTTAGAATATTTGTGATTCGAGCAGCATGCTTCTGTGATACACAAAATACGATTCCCTTTCCAAACAAAGGTACACCCACTTCTTCAGCGACAGGATCAAAGAGACCATTCTCAATAAATGCTTTTGCCATCGCGATGTTAGTTTCTTCGTTGAAGAACTTCCTTTCGTAGTGTTTCTCATTGAAAACCTGGTCTACGGTCTCTCCGTCTTCGGTAGTTGTATGTACCGCAAATCCATCATCTGAGAGAAGCTTGGTAGTAATTTCGGTACGAGCATCGACAATAATCGGATTAATAAGAAATCCGTCTTGGACACCTTTCAAGAGGTCATATCGATATGTTGGAGAACCTGACTCACAACCAAAAGTCTTGTAAGTGTCCAAAAGCTGACGACGTTCAAACTCCCTTTGAGTATCTGAATCTTCTCCATCAAAACCACGCAGATAGTCTTTAGGTGTAGCTGTAAGTCCTAGCTTGTAACCAACGAAATACTCAAAAACTGCACGGGAGTTACCTCCAATGGAGCGGTGTGCTTCGTCAGAAATAACAAATTCAAAGTCCGTTGGAGAGAATTCCTTTTTGTAACGATCTCCAGCCATGAAGGTCTGGATCGTCGAAACCACTACTTGGGCGCGTTGCCATGAGTCACGTGCGTCCTTATAGATAACACAGGTATAGTCTTTGCCGAGATACTGTCTAAATGCTTTATATGACTGATCTTCAAGCTCAATACGATCCACAAGGAAAAGCACGCGGCGTGCGTTACCAGATTTTAGAAACAGTTTAATCACCGCCGCAGAGGTGAGAGTCTTACCCGTACCGGTAGCCATCTCAAAAAGGAAGCGGCTGTTACCTTCAAGTGCGGCCTGTTGAAGTGCCTTAATTGCTTCCACCTGATACGGTCGCATCTGCTTTAAATTGTTTGCCCTCAAGAACTCTGAACGTAGTGCGTCGTCTCTAAATGATGGATCATTATCAAATCCGGGCATCTGAGAGGAGATGATGTAGTTCTCATCCACTTCAGTTGAGGCAAGTTCCTCGGCATTTGGGGTGTAGCTTTCAAACTGAGTGATTGATTCTTGTGTAGGAAAACGTGCAATCGTATCTGGATTACCGTGCTTAGTATCCCAAAAATAATGAAGATTTCCGTTGGAAAGGATTATGAACCGAGCACCAACATTACGTGCGTAGTTGCGGGCCTGTTCTTTTGCGGAAAGCGGCTCAATGGCTTCCTTCTTTGCCTCTAGCACAACGAGCGGACGCCCATCCTTATCTAAAAGAAGATAGTCGATGTAACCTTTCGCGATATTCTCAAAATCCTCCCCAGCCTCAGCCAGATTCACACCTGGCTCAAGAGAAATATTTGCTTTTCCTGCTTCAGAGTCCTCAAAACGCCACCCCGCCTGTTCGAGAAGTTTGTTTATCTTTATTCGTGCTTGTGCTTCTTTGTTATTCATAAATTATTTCAGGAGTTCATCAGATGATACTCCAAGAGCTTTGGCGAGATTGGTAATCGTAGAGAGTGTGGGGTTAGTCTTCCCATTCTCTATATTACTCACAAAAGAACGATCGACGCCGAGCGTCTTTGCGATACTTACCTGCGTAATATCTTTCTTCGTTCTGATCTTCTTGAGATTTTGACCCAATCTCTTCGCGTCATCTTTCATAAGTAGAGTATAGCAAATCCTGTTGTACTTTACTACAACAAAAACACCTCTCAGATTGAAAGGTGTTTTTGTCCGAAACTAGCTATCTTTGAGCTAGCTCAAGTTGGCTGCCGGACTTGGATTCGAACCAAGATGACGACTTTCAGAGAGTCGCATCCTACCATTAGATGATCCGGCAAAGAGAGGCGCTCAAGGCGCCTCAATCGCTCTATAGTGCCTAATTTTAGGCTCAAATTCAAGCCGACTTGCTGTTTTGTCTCAGAATCGTATAGTGGCTTCGGAAATGACTACGGGTGGCAGTCATGTTTAAGTCGTGGACTTGCGTCGCGGTCGAAAATGGCCCCGGCCTCATCAATGAGCAAACGCGCCAACACCTTATGGTAGAGGCTTGCAGTCTCCGCCTACGGGGCAAAGAGCGCACTCATGTCAAAGGAGAAATATTTACCGGAATCATCATCGATACCGGCAGATCCTGCATCCTCGGCGCACGCTCCGGAAATCTCTTCCGAGCACACCTTGATCATCAAGAAGCCGGTGACTATAAAATCAACTTTCTTCTGAGTAACGAGGACCTCGAAAAAGGAGCAGAGGCACTGAAAAAAATTGAGAGATGCATCAAAGCTCCGTATGTCAGAGGAGACCTTCCCGAGGAACTCTTCGAGTTCTACGATCTATTTGCACGAAGTGCGCGCATAAACTAAAGCCGAATGCGGAAAGGCCGAGCCTCGCGTTCGGCTTTTCTGTTGTCAGCACAAGTGAGCGCGGTTGTCCGCTTCGATGATTTTCCAGATGCACGTCTCTCCAACACACTCATACGAAAGGTGTGTGATGCTTCCATTCCCTACTTGAAAGAGTTTGAGAATACCGAGTGCGTACGCAAAAACTGAAATCTTGCCGCGGCGTAAGCGCGTGAGCATGAGGGTAATGAACACAGCGTGAGAAACGACAACAACATGCTCGTGCGTTTTTGAAAGTGACTGGAGGTGTGCGAGTGCGCGTTCAATGCGCATGGTGACATCATGGAGATTTTCTTCGTCGCTGTGGTGCCATAACTTGAAAAAAGACCCGAGAAAAAGTCTGAAGCCCACCCAGAGTGAAAAGAGGCCGAAATATGGTTTGCCAAAAAGTGAAGACGGGCGACGCATCTCGCGAAAGAGTGGATCGACGAGCACCTCTCTCTGAAGCGTTTTTCCGATGATCTCGGCGGTTTCGTGCGCTCGCGCAAGATCGCTCGATACAAGATGCGGCTCCGCGAGGTGCGCGAGCGCACGGGCTGCACATGCCGCTTGTTTTTTACCCTTCTCTGCAAGCGGAACACCCTCGTGTTGGTGGATGTGATGCGTGTTGCAAAACGTCTCTCCGTGCCGTACGAGGTACACCTGCATGCTATTTTTTCTCA
>CAZDRG010000053.1:0-4092 GCA_964508015.1 uncultured Bdellovibrionales bacterium | reverse complement strand
GGTGATTATATTCCTCTCGTCGAGTACGTTCAAAATACGACTGGCTGCCGGGTGGAAGTGATTGCTTTTGGTGAGTCAGCCTCAGCAAAACTCATTGAGCAGGCTGATGATTTCATGAATCTTTCGGAGAATCATAAGAAATACCTCATGGGATAGTAGAGTTCCTTCTTTGATGAGTAACCGGAAAGAATTTGATTTACTTGAGCGGTGTTCGGAAAAGATAATGTGCGTTTATTACTCACGTTTTCCATGGCCCAAAAAACAGTCCCCATGTGGGCTGTTTTTTGACTTTTCAGGCGAAAAAAGGTATGCTTTGTGCGGTTTGATAATTAATAAGAGTGCCCAGGAAGTGGTTGACTAGCACTGTTGTAAGCAGAAAGGAGTACTTTCGGCTTAGGCCTGTGTTTATTAGCCCTTCGAGTGGTACACAGTAAAAGTATGCAAGAAAAGAAATGGTCTTTGCAGCTCGGTGGACGAGAATTGTCCATTGAAACAGGGACGTTGGCGAAGCAGGCAAGTGGGTCGGTAACTGCTCGGTATGGTGACACAGTGGTGCTCGCTACAGCGGTGATGAGCAAAGAAATGTCTAAAATCACGGGATATTTTCCGCTGATGGTGGATTATGAGGAGCGGTATTACGCTGCCGGAAAGATTAAAGGCTCTCGTTTTATTAAGCGCGAGGGACGTCCATCAGATGACGCTGTTTTGTCCGGACGCGCGGTGGATCGTACAGTGAGACCACTGTTCGATAGTCGTATGCGTAATGAGGTACAAGTAATTGTCACGACGCTTTCTTATGATGGAGAAAATGATCCAGATTTGGTGGCGATGATTGCGGCTTCAGCAGCACTCACTTTATCTGATATCCCATGGAATGGGCCAATCGGTGCCGTTCGTGTGGGATTTCAGGACGGCCAGATGGTGTTGAATCCGACAACAGAAGAGCGCAAAACGAGCGCGCTTGATTTGCTGTTATCTGGAACCAAAGAGAAGATCAACATGATTGAAGCGGGAGCCAAGGAAGTAACCGAAGAGCAAATCGGATTGGCCTTAGAATTTGGTTTTGAAGCATTGCAGAAAATTGCGCGCTTTATTGAAACCATTCGAGAGGAAGCGGGGAAAGAAAAGAGAGGCGCAGCTTTACTCCAAGGTTCTGATGAGCTTGAGGCCGATATTCGCTCGTTTGTTGAAAACCTTGGCTTGGCAGAAGCCCTGTATCTGCGACCGAAACAAGCTATGGAAAACAAGATTGCTGATATTCGTGCCCAGGTTGATGTCTATGCAAAGGAGAAGTATCCAGATCAGAAATACCTTTCTGAGCTTCTCTCGATTTTGTTAGACGAGGTTTCGGATGAAGCTGTTCATACGCATATTCTTGAAAAAGGAATTCGTCCCGATGGTCGGGAGGTGACCGAGATTCGCCAGATTACTTGTGATGTTGGTATCCTGCCACGTACGCATGGCACAGGACTCTTTACTCGTGGAGAAACACAGGCATTAACTGTCACGACATTGGGAGCTCCTGGAGACCAGATGGTAGTGGACACGATGGAGACGGATGAAAAGAAGCATTACATGCACTTCTACAACTTTCCGCCATATTCAGTCGGCGAGGTGCGACCAATGCGCGGTCCCGGGAGGCGTGAGGTAGGACACGGAGCATTGGCAGAAAAAGCACTTATTCCAGTTCTGCCAAACAAAGAAGATTTTCCATATACGATCCTGTTGGTTTCAGAGGTTCTTGAATCGAACGGTTCATCTTCAATGGCGTCTACCTGCGGATCAACACTGTCCTTGATGGATGCTGGTGTGCCAATTACGAAGCCAGTAGCAGGTATTGCTATGGGAGTTATCACCGGGAAAGATGGCTCATATAAAGTTTTGTCAGATATTCAAGGTCTCGAAGATCATTATGGTGATATGGACTTCAAGGTTGCCGGCACCAAAGATGGTATTACGGCTATGCAGATGGATGTGAAGATTGATGGCCTAACACCGGCTATGTTGCAGGGCGCTCTTGCACAAGCAAGAGAAGGGCGCTTGTTCATTATGGGGAAGATGTTGGCGGTGATTCCGGAACCACGAACAGAAATGTCTCCCTATGCTCCACGTATTATTACGTTGCATATCAATCCGGAGAAAATACGCGATGTGATTGGCCCTGGAGGAAAAATGATTAATCAAATCATTGATGAAACAGGTGTTTCTATTGATATTGAAGATGATGGATCTGTCTTTATCACGTCAGCTGATGAGACGAGCGCCAAGAAAGCGGTGGAGTGGGTTATGAATATCACCCGAGAAGTAAAAGCAGGAGAACTCTTTCAGGGTCGCATCACACGCATCATGAATTTTGGTGCTTTCGCTGAAGTACTGCCGAATCAAGAAGGTCTGATCCATATCTCAGAACTGGCTGACCATCGTGTTGAAAAAGTAGAGGATATTGTGAAGGTTGGTGATATTGTTCCAGTCATTGTGAAGGAAATTGATGACCAGGGTCGTATTAATCTGTCGCATAAGCAGGCGATTCGCCAAATGAGAGAAGCGGAGAACATATAGACACCAATTATTTCGTCTTGAATGAAAATGTGGTGTATACTTAGAGAGGATATTTTATCCTCTCTTTGTATTTTGTATAAAGACCTATGAGTTTTTTTAACTCTTCGAAACAATCAAACAGGGTAGTGCTCGCTGTTCCACCAGAGATTATGGCGCGTATTAGCGTGATGAATGATCACATGGTAGATACAAATATATCGCTATCTGATACGGATGAATCACTCCACGCTGCCCCACCCTCGATTCCTCTCGGAGCGACAATGGTACCTCATGGTCCATTTTCTGCTGAAGACCCCAGCCTGGTAGGCGGTCCCACGGTAAGTGTTCAACCGGTGTCTCAAGAATCAGTTGATTCAAGCCCTTTTCTTCAGACACTCGCTCCGGAAGCTCTTTTGATATCTGAAAAAGTGAAACCGCAAGTGGAATCTCCGATGTTCCTTACTGATAAACAACAGTCTACTGGGTTCGGTTTTTCCCAGACTCCTAATTTTCCTCAAGTACCAGCGTTCAATCAAGCGGAAAGTAATGCGGTATCAGGTAATAGCGGACTTATATTTAGGGATACCGATACGAATCAAGAACCTTCGAGCCAAAAAACTTGGTGGATGTTGGGAGTTTTCTTGATATTTCTTTTTGGATCTCTTGGAGGAGCATACTATTACTTCTATTTCTATTCAGGAAAATCACAAAGCACATCAGCAGGCGTCAACCATCAATCAGCACCAATAGCAGGAACAGAAACAAGTAACCCTGATTTCGATTTCTCTTTGACGTCACCAAACTATCTTTCCGTGAACGTAGAGACTATTTCAACGGAGGAGTTTCGCTCTCAGCTGGAAGCTATCAGCGCAAAGATGAAATTGGCGCACATTGGGACTCCTGTTGAGTTTCTTATCACGGATCAGACAAATACTCCGGTTGCCTTTTCTCGTTTCGTAGCACTATTTGGTCTGAAGATTTCTCAAAATATAGTCAGCATGACCGAAGAAAATTTTTCCCTTTACTTAGTTCTGGATAAGGATAAGAGCCGGGTTGCGCTACGCGTTTCTTTGAAGGACGGGAATGCTGTCCCTGAGGTTCTTAAAAAATCAGAAGCTGATTTTCCTCTTGTTTTTCAAAATATCTTTTTGGAATCGAAAATTATTGTGCAAAAAAAGTACTCGTTTAAAGAATCTGTTTATAATGGACTGAAAATTCGGTATGTCAATTTGTCAGAACCGGAGTTACTTTCATTAGACTATGTAGTGCAGGGAACAAATTGGTATATAGGAACAAGCAAAGAGAGTATGCGTACTCTTTTGGATGCACAGAAAAAGTAAAGTATTTTTTCTATGGCTTGGAGAAGGGTATTTTTTAGTAGATGTACACAGTGTCCTGGATAGACAAGAGAATTCAATAATGGACAAGACAGACGAGAAAAGTATCAAGAGTGGCTTTTGTGAAGGATAAAGAGTAAGCGGGCTTTGACCAGGGTGCTGAAAATTGCTATAATGTAATTGTACATTAAAAACATATCTCCTCTCTCGAAAGAAC
>CAZDRG010000052.1:0-4238 GCA_964508015.1 uncultured Bdellovibrionales bacterium | reverse complement strand
CAGCCATAGAGTCCTCAATTGAAGAAGGAGACAATAGGACAGCGCGTGACCGTATGTTTGCCGAGCATAAGTACACCACGATTGACGGCATTAACCATGGTGAGCTGTTCGACTTGAATCGAAATTTCATTCCAGTAGATGGTACAGCCAATCGTGTTTCGGCGTTCAAAACACCCGCAAAGGAAGCTGTCCCTGAGGCGCAAGACAACCGAGAAGCTGAATTAGCACGACAGCAGGCACTCAAGATACCAGAAGGTTTGCAAGGGAAAGATTTGCTCACAGCGCTTGAAGTGAAACGAGATGAATTCGCTTCCTATTTTGATACAAAATGGAATGGGAAAATTTTTGAGGATAATCCCGAAAAAGATGCCGATTTTGATTGTCTGGCAATGTTGCAGGGGCGTGCCGCAGCAGCACGTGTGAAAGTGAAATACGGCGAAGAAATACAGATGCGTCTGGAAAAAATTGCGCAGGCGGAAATCGCCCAGATACGAGCGAATCTTCAAACGGAGCAAAGGAAATTACTAGAAGAACTCAATCGCACATCGGCAGATGACAGTAATATTCGACGTGATATTCATGCGAGCATTCGTAAGCTTGGAGATCTTTTGAAACCAGAAAATGAAAAGAAATTACGCGCCTGGTGGGATGAGCGGGCACAATCTCCGTCTGTCGGCCGAGAACAAACTTCGTCTGGTAATAATTCGAGTGATGATTCCAATTGGGACACATAATGAGAGAAGAATATCAGGATACAGGAAGATGAGTATACTCTCTTAATAGACAAGGCTTATGGGAAATGAATGGATGCGCTCTTCTAGGGATAGGGATCAATCCGAACAATGTGAGCCAGCTCCCGTGGTTCCCGGCAAGACGTTAGTGGAGCAGATACAAGAAGAAGAACGTCACGCAGCAGAGGTAGCAAAAGCACAGAAAGAGCTGGCAGAATTAAAGCGAGATTATGAGATTTTTTGGGGGTTGTCGCGTGACCCTAATAAGAGTCAAGCTGAGAAACTAGCCGCCCTCGATGGGTGTAGCCAAGTTTTGGCTGAGCAACGAGACGTTCGATTAGCACTGGAAACCTTGCTTGCGCAAAAACCAAGCAATCTAACACTCGATTCAGAGACGTACGACCAAAAACGACCGCCAGTCTTTCAATTTAAACAGAAACCAACAACGAAATAAGAGAAGTGCATATGATAGACGCGCACGCGCATGTGCATGATTCGGCATTCGATGTGGATCGAGCGGCAATGCTTGATCGGGCGCGCTTGGCTGGGATTGAGGCTTTGATTACTATCGGGACTGATCTCGTGGAAAGTCGGTCTGCGATAAAGTGTGCGGAGCAATACCCTTGTGTCTGGGCGAGTATTGGTATTCATCCGCATGTTCTGAATACCGTTCCCAATGTGACATCAGTCAGAGCGTTAGGAGAAGAGCTCAAGAAGATGGTGTCGTCTTCACGAAAAATAGTCGCAATAGGGGAGTGTGGGCTGGATTACTTTGCGCACGATGCAACTCAACACATAACCGATCAGCAGAAAGAAATGCAAAAGGCTGGCTTTCTGGCTCAGGTGTCTCTCGCAGAGGAACAGTCTCTTCCCTTGATTATTCACACACGTCCGTCAGCTCACAATATGGATGCGTATGACGATATGCAGACTCTTCTGCATGCTGTGTTTGCTTCATATTCCGGCGTGGAGGCGGGGAATCAGCATCCGTATGTGATTTTGCATTGCTATATGGGTGATGCCAGAGTAACACAGCAATTTCTTGATTTCCCTCAGGTAGTTTTTTCATTTACCGGAAACATCACGTATAAAGCACGAGCAGGAGGAGATGTGGAGCGGGTACTCGCTATGATTCCAGTTGAGAGATTGCTGGTAGAGACTGACTGTCCTTACCTCGCCCCGGTACCCTTTCGGGGGAAGCGCAATGAACCGGCTTATGTCGCGCTGGTGGCCCAGCATATCGCCGAGAAGAAAAAAATATCGTATACTCTCCTTGAAGAACAGTTGCATCAAAATGTGCAACGTATTTTTCCGAAATTGGCGCATTTTATTTAAAAATCTATTATGGGAGGATTTGAGTCGATGCCTCTGTCGGTACCACAAGTTGATGCATCAGGAGGTGCTGGAAATACGCCAGAAGATATAATTCCGACGACTTTTGCTGTAGGCACAGAGGGGATTAGAAGGAATTACAAAGAGGATGGCGATGGCGATTCCCCTGAGAATGGGAATATTCGAGATGATGAAACGATGCGACATTTCCTTGAATATCAAGTGGCAAGTGAGATGGATATAGCAGCAGGGCAAGATCGTGATCGTCCATCAGTAAACATGGATTGACTTATTCTTTGTATCAGGGGTAAGATTGAGGTATCTCCTTTATCTACATATCTCTCTCAAATCTCACCGCCCAAGGAAAGCAAAAAAGAATGCTTACCGGTGAAAACAAGAATATTTCGGCTGTAAACCTCTCAAAGCTTGTCGGGTTATCTCGATAGCCTTTTCCGTGCCAAAGGCAGGCAAGCGCGCTTTTCAAGGTTTCCATCTCGAAATATTCTCGTTTTCCCTCGACATGAGATTTGAGAGAGATACTAAAGAGAGGCGCGTGGCGCCTTTTTCTTGCGGGTAAGAGAATGATTTTAAGAAAAGTGATTTTCATGGAAATTTCGATTGCAGCCGAAAAATTATTTATGCTTGGCAGCTTGCCGGTAACCAATGCCCTGTTTATCGGGGTATTGGTGAGTGTGCTTTTGATACTGGCAACACAAATCATTTTGACTCGATGGCAGTCAGTGCCAAGAGGCTTACAGAATGTGTTTGAGATTATCGTTGATGGTGTTCTCGGTTTGCTTGAGAGTATTATGCAGGATCGAGGTATGGCACGGAAATTTTTTCCTCTTATCGCGACTATCTTTTTATTTATCCTGCTCTCGAATTGGATTGGACTTTTGCCTGGACTTGGAACGGTCGGACTCGCACATGAAAATGCGGCTGGGCATGCGACTATCATCCCGTTTCTTCGGAGTACGTCAGCTGATTTAAATTTCACTCTCGGACTTTCTCTCTTTGTCGTCATCACGATACAGTTGACCGGCATTTTGGCTCTTGGTGTTCGCGGATACGCCAAGAAATTTTTTGTGAGTCCATTTCATAAGCCTTATGTGGTCGGGACACTTATGGGCATATTGGAACTGGTCTCAGAATTCGCCAAGATTCTCTCTTTTGCTTTTCGGTTGTTTGGTAATGTTTTTGCGGGAGAAATCTTGTTGACTGTGATGCTTCACCTGGTGCCTTATTTTATCCCGCTCCCATTTCTGTTTCTGGAGATTTTTGTCGGATTTATTCAGGCGGCAGTTTTTGCAATGCTCGTGGCAGTTTTTCTTAAGATGGCTACCACGCCCGCAGAACATTAGGAGGAGATGGGAACGACTTGGTTATGTCAGGTCTGAGTGGCGAAGCAATTTTGTGAAAGTTTGGACAAAGAGGGAGTTTTGCTTTATAGTAAGTAATTGTGAATCATAATTTATCAATAATAGAAGCGTATGGAAGTTGAATCAGCGAAAATGCTTGGTGCTGCTCTCGCAATCGGAATTGGTGCCCTGGGTCCTGGCATTGGTCTTGGATTGTTGTTCTCAAAAGCTCTCGAAGCTATCGGACGTAACCCTGAAGCCTCTGGGAAAATCCAGACAACTATGTTTCTTGGTATTGCATTTACCGAAGCGGTGGTCATCTATGCTTTGGTTGTCGCGTTGATGATTTTGTTCCGATAAATATTCTTCCTCCTCTTGAGAGAGGGAAAGAAAGAAAAGCGTCTATGGAAGCACTTGCGAACCTTGGTATCGACTGGAAATTGCTTGTAGCACAAGTGGTCAATTTTGCGGTGGTGCTTTTGGTGCTCAAGCGTTTTGCGTATCAGCCAATGCTCAAGCTTTTAGATGAGCGTACCGCTAAGATAGAAAAGGGCTTGGCTGATGCTGAGAGCGCGGGGAAGAAACTCGGTGAAATAGAAATTCAAGAAAAGGCAATACTGATGGAGGCACGGACTGAAGCCAAGCGAATTTTGGCTGAGACCGATGAGGCTGCCAAAAAACGTGATGTCGCTCAAATGACAGAAACGGAGAAGAGGGTGAAAAAAATACTGCATGAATCAGAGATAAAAATAGCCGAGGATCAGAAAAAAATGCTGGATGAAGCCAAACGTGAGTTGGGCGAAACCGTGCTTTTGGC
>CAZDRG010000051.1:0-4331 GCA_964508015.1 uncultured Bdellovibrionales bacterium | reverse complement strand
ATTCCAGAGGTTTCACCGGTATGATGAAGACCGCGAAGATATATACCAAGATACCAGGTGCAAACCCGGTAAACACCGTCACAAAAGTCCACAGCAATCGAAGAATCACCGGGTCAATCACGAAGTACTCCCCCAAACCAGCACACACCCCCGCAAATACTTTGTCTGTTCTGCTACGATACATCCGTTTGATTGGTCTTGTTTCCATATGTTTGTGTCCTTAAATATGGCGTACTCCGATGAAGCTCTTTCTATTCCGTCGTGACTCCATCAAATTCAGGTCCATTCGCTTCCGCTTCGGCACGCGTCGCCCTGACAATCCCGTCCTGATGATGCGGCGGAGCATAGATGGTATACATCTTCAGAGTATCAGTCTCTGACGTATTGATGACATTATGCTGCGCTCCCATCGGAATGATGACTGCGTCCCCGTCCTTCACCATATATTCCGTCTCATCGATAATCACCTTGCCCTCACCTTTCTCAAAACGGAAAAACTGATCTCCCTCCTCATGTACTTCTAATCCAATTTCCTCCTCTGGAAGGAGAGACATGAGCACCAGCTGACAATCCGTGGCTGTGTAAAGCACCTGGCGAAAATTCGCATTCTCTCGAGTCAATTTCTCAATATCAGCCTTATATCCTTTTTTCATACTCCTCATATCTCAAACAAATTACCCACACTTTTAGTATACACCCAGAAGTCAAGCCTTATCACTTGGCATCCACCCTGCCACAAGATACCCTCCCGATCGAGATTCCAAAGGCTTGGTAGTAACCTCCTTGATGAATACACTCAATACTTTTAGAAAAGAAAGAAGGCTGCCGGGTTGATACCAGGCAGCCCCTTGTATGCGGGAGTCCCGCGGGTGTTTACTTGCTGGGAGGACTTTCCTCGGCCGAGTCAGCGATATCGCCGCTCAACCTGATTGTAATCAGGCCGACAGACTGCTGGAGGAGCTGCGTCGCAAAAATTTGACTCATGAACGAAGCGATTGCGGCCAGTTGTTCCGGGGTGTGTCCGGTAAGACCAACCGCGTCAAGTACGAGTGACAATTGGTTGATCTGGCTGCCCGCCTCGCCGTTCCTGGCAATGCCCTCGATCACCAGTGCAAGAGGATTGACTTCAAAATCCTCAAGTTCTTCTCTGGTGACCGTGCAATTCACCTGGTCAGCCCTGGGAACGGCGGCGTACTCGGTCGCTGCCTCCATGGCGCCACCCGGATCAAGCCTGATAGCCTCAGAGTACCAGGACGCAACCTCGCCGTTACAATCCACCAATGCATTCTTTTCGAATTCCCAACGAAACGGATTGGAATCCGTATTGGGGACCGAAATCGGAGGGCCAGCGAAGAGCCGGGACAGATAGATCCCCCCGCCTTGGTCATCGACACGCAGTACGGTCACGGAGAACAGCGTGTCCTCTTCGATCAGCGGCCTCCCGAGAGGAACCAAGAGTAGATCGCCCTGCTTGAGGGAGGAAATCAAATCCTTGAATTCAGTTACCATTATGCACTCCTCTGAAGTTGTAGCCGAATCGGCTATTTTGTACGATATGTCCGCCTATTGGAGGACCCTTTTTTATACCGTAATATTTTCCACCTGTCAAGAAAGTAATCTTCTCTTACTCGGAAAAAACTGCCTCGCATGGCGCGTCTCAATCAATCAGATCTTTATTTTTGAGATCATCGAAAATAAGTTGATCAACCGGAGAAGCGAGACCTTTCTGTGAGTAGCTGAACCAGTCCGTCAGCTCCACTTCACCGCTCGGAGTGAAAGTACCTGCATACTTCGCTTGGTAGCATGTCATTCTCACTCTGGTTCCTTCTGGCTTGCCATGCGCTTGAGCCTCAAAAGTTCCGTAGAAAATAATAGTTTCGGGATCGATATCTACGTTAAGTTCTTCTTTTATTTCTCGAATGAGTGCTTGTACATCGCTTTCATCAGCTTCTCGCTTTCCACCAGGGATGTACCAAGTATCTTTGCCCTTATTCTTTGTTTCCAGAATTTTCCGATCTCGCAGTTCAACAAACGCGAGCTTATCAATGTAGGTTTTTTTCATAAAAAATGTATTCTATTCGTGATAAAAGATGATGTTGGAAATATGCATCTTGGCTGTCTCAATCCTCAAAAATCAACCGGGATCACAGCATATTGTGTGCTGAAACACTGCATACTGCGAATTCGTCAAAGAACCAGGTAAAGAGGCTGAACGAAGAGTAAATAACAAAAGCCCTTGGAACAATCGTGTCATTTGCTCGAATCCAATAAGGTTTTTGATCTTTGGCAGGAAAACTTATTGCTGTACTTACCGCAGAAGCCTCCATCTCCTCTGAGAGAATGACTCAGTGAAAGCATCGTTGACAAGGGAACGATTGTTCCCATATAGTACTCCTATTGCCACTATTTCTTATTTTACACCTATGGAAAGAACAGTCTATTTTCAAAGGATGCAGACATTCTTTGAAGAAAAAAAACGAATGCCTTCTGTTAGAGAGGTGCGAGATCATATTTTAAAAACTCATTCCATGAGACAGGCCAAGCAATTGGTAGACGAGCTTGTTGATGAACAACTCGTCATAAGAGACGGGCACGGGAAACTCCAACCGACCACGGCTCTCATGGGTATTCGAGAGCTTGGTACCGTCAAAGCTGGATTCCCTTCCCCTGCCGAAGAAGAGCTCGCAGATACGATCACTCTCGATGAATGGCTCATCAAAGACAAACCAGCAACTTATCTCCTCAAAGTAAGTGGCGAATCAATGATCGATGCTGGAATTCTTCCGGGTGACACGGCTATCGTAGAAAGGGGTCGTCTTCCAAAGAATAATGATATCGTTATTGCCCAAGTCGATGGGAAATGGACTATGAAGTATTACCAAAAAAAAAGGGAGTGCTGTGATTCTTGTCCCAGCTAATCCAAAATTTCCAACCATCCATCCCGAGCATGAATTAAGAGTGGAAGCAGTGGTAACGGCTATTATTCGAAAATTAAAGTAGTATGCCTGTTCCCTTCGCACTCGGTAAATACCCAAAGGCGATTCTCCACATTGATGGCGATGCTTTTTTTGCATCTTGTGAACAAGCTAGAAACCCTAAATACCAAGGAAAGCCAGTCGTCACCGGCAAAGAACGTGGTATTGCCTCCTCCATGAGCTATGAAGCGAAAAAGCTTGGGGTCACCAGAGGAATGCGACTCTTTGAGATAAAAAAACTTATTCCTGACTGCATTATTCTCCCCTCAGACTATGAAACATATTCCCTATTATCACTTCGTTTTTATGAAGTCATACGGCGCTATACACCAGATGTGGAAGAATATGGTATTGATGAATGTTTTGCTGATGTGACCGGCTGGCAAAGACCCCTGAAAAAAAGTTACCGTCAGATAGCGGAAGAAATCCAAGCAGTACTGTCTCGAGAAATGGGTTTTACTTTCTCCATCGGATTAGCCTCTACAAAGGTCCTCGCGAAAGTAGGATCAAAATGGAAGAAACCGTATGGACTTACCTGCATCCCCAACAGAGAAATTCATGAGTATCTTCAGTGTCTCGACGTGGAGAAGATTTGGGGCATCGGACCACAGTCTGCAAACCTCCTCAACCGATTAGGAGTCAAAACTGCTCTCGATTTCGCAAGAAAAGAAGAGGCATGGGTAAAGAGATACTTTGCCAAACCGCACTACGAGATATGGATGGAACTAAATGGAAGAAGCGTGATGGAGTTTCAGACAAAGCCAAAAGAAACATACTCCTCTATCCAAAAAATGAAAACATTTACTCCAGCATCTTCGGAATCATCCTTTGTCTTTGCTCAACTCTGTAAAAACATAGAATCCGCTTGTATTAAAGCGAGACGTTACAGTCTAGAAGCCAAAAAGGTACTTCTTCTTCTCAAGACCCAAGAATTCACATATCACTCGACAGAAATAACCCTCAGTACCCAAACAAACTTTGCCCACGAGCTCATTGATCTCGCAAAGCCAATCTTCGATACGATTTTTAGGCCAGGAACCCTCTATAGAGGAGCCATGGTCGGACTCCTCGATCTCACCAAACAGAATACTCAGCCAGATCTTTTTGGCGCATCTGTAAAAATAGAGGAGTACCGAAATCTTTATGCCGGCATAGACGAATTAAGTAAAAAATACGGCAAGCACACTATTCGATTTGGAACCTCATTTCTTGCTCATCAATTTTCGCAACACCTTGGTAATCGAGGAGATGTCCCCGAAAGAAAGCAAGATCTTTTTCGGGGCGAAACAGCTCGAAAAAGAATTGGGATACCAACTCTTTCGATAACGATGGATCAATGAAATAGCTAATTCAGAC
>CAZDRG010000050.1:2548-4454 GCA_964508015.1 uncultured Bdellovibrionales bacterium | reverse complement strand
AATGTCTATGAAGAAGACATGGTGAAAGCGGGTATTATTGACCCGCTCAAAGTGACTCGGACAGCTCTTGAGAATGCCGTCTCAGTAGCCGCTCTTCTTCTGACGACAGAGGCCGCTGTTGTTGATTTACCGGAAGAGAAGAAGCCAGAAATGCCAGATATGTCCGGCATGGGTGGCATGATGTAGTCTGTTGTATCAAAGAAGCTGCCCTTCCCGAGTGGGGGGCAGTTTTTTGTTTGCTTTGGCGTTGAAAGAGTATCAGAAGGAGAGTAGGATAAGGGAAGAGCATTTTTTACTTGTTATTTTGTGTGTATGATAGTGGTATTCTTGCTCGTTTTTTGGGGAGTGCTCTTTGGGGCGCATGCTCTCTTAGCCGTTTCGGTTGTCCATTTTTTCGATATCGCATCATCCTCACAGCGTTTCTGGCTTGTGATTTGCACGATTGGGCTCTCGGGAAGTTTTCTTGTGACTTCTTTGTTGGTGCGCTGGAAGGATGTAGCACTGACTCGTTTTTTGTATGTGTGGTCAGGCTTTTGGCTTGGTCTTTTGGTCCAGCTGTTGATAGCAGCCGCTCTCATTTGGCTGATTATTTTCATCGCGCCCCAAATAGGGTGGGTGAATCCGAGCATAGCTCTCATGGCGAGTGTATTCTTTAGTATCGCTCTATTTGTTTCTTTTTTTGGAATGTGGAATGCTTTTCATCCTCAGGTGAAAGAAATCACGGTACAGATTCCGGGATTACCAGACGCTTGGAAAGGGAAACGAATTGTTCAGCTTTCTGATATTCATTTAGGTGAGGTGTATCGGGCAGACTTTCTTCGGGGTATTGTCGAGCAGATCAATACGCTTAATCCCGAATTTGTCGTCATCACCGGTGATTTGTTTGATGGGATGAATGATCATTTGGATACACTGGCAGCTCCTCTGGCTGATATACACGCAGACAAAGGAACATTTTTTGTTACCGGGAATCACGAAACCTATATTGGTGTAGATACCGTTCGAGAGGCACTCGGCGTATTGCCAGTGCGAATGTTGGAGAATGAAGTTGTCGATATCGATGGCCTCGCGTTGATCGGTCTCAGCTATCCGGAGCGAGGGATGTCTTTTGATCCGTCTCGTATTCTTGATAAAATACGGGCGACTTTTATAGGGAAACCGAATATCCTCCTATTTCATGCTCCCACACATGTGAACGCCTTCAAGGAGGTTGGTATCCATCTCCAGCTTTCCGGGCATACTCATCTTGGACAACTCTTTCCTTTTTTCTTAATAACAAAAAGCATCTATCATGGACATGATTATGGTTTGTATCAGGATGGCGATTACACTCTATACACGACGAATGGAGTGGGCACGTGGGGGCCACCTATGCGGGTGGGTAATACGCCAGAAATCGTGGTCATAACCCTGCAGTAGAAGGGAAAAGACTTTTTGAGAGTGGGCCGCAAGGATAAGGCGAGCATTTGCAAGGATTTTGTATTGATTCAGCGAGTATTATAGATATGGATTCTCTTATTTCAGGATTGATTAGTTTTTTCCTCTTGATGAATGGAGGAGCCTTTTTCCTGATGGCGCTCGATAAACGTCGGAGTCGAAAAAATGGAGCAGAGCGGATTTCAGAAGGCATGCTGTTTTTTTTCGCGACTGCTTTTGGAAGCGTTGGCGTCTGGCTTGGGATGTTTGCTTTTCGACATAAGACACAGAAATGGTATTTTCTCCTGGGCATTCCGCTTTTAATGCTTGAAAATGTTTCCTTACTAGGAGTAATTTGGTGGTGGGTGCGCTCATAGACTGGAGAACGAATGGGACAAATAAAAAACCCCTGAATCGCAATGCGATGGGGTGATAACACGGGAGGGAGGAACAAGAGTAGAGGTAAGGGGGACGGAGGTCAGAATAAGAG
>CAZDRG010000050.1:0-2448 GCA_964508015.1 uncultured Bdellovibrionales bacterium | reverse complement strand
TATTATACACCTTACATGGAATTTGTCAAGTACTCGTCAGGAGTAGGCATTGTATAGCCAAAAAATACAGATACCAGTATACTATACGCAAGATTCTCAAACTGTTTTTAATACATACACATATGCGTATCGTGAACCATATTATCAAGCTTTCGACGAGTGCCACATTGGATTTTATTGATGTTACCGATAAAATTCAGAAGAAAATTCAGGCCTCGGGTATCAAAGATGGCGTGATTAATATTCAGAGTCTCCATACGACGGTAGCAGTCATTGTCAATGAGGCTGAACCGCTCTTGATCGAGGATATGAAGGCACTGCTTGAGAAACTTGCTCCGCGCTCGTACAAGTATTTGCATGATAACTTTGAAATTCGCACTGAGCATATGTCTCCGGGGGAGTATATCAATGGGCATGCTCACAATAAAGCTATTCATCTTCCGACTTCTACTTTGCTTAATGTCATGGGGAAGAAACTCCAGCTTGGTTCTTGGCAGCGTGTGTTTGTGATTGAGCTTGACCAGGCTCGGCCACGACAAATCGCGTTACAGATTATGGGAGTGTAGCAATCGGTATTATACTCTTGTCTTATACACAGATATTCCTGTCAAACAGGAGGCGGACAAAGCGCTCTCAACAGACAAAAAAGAGAAACTGAAAAAAGTATGAAAATAAAGAGACGGAAGATTTTTTGGTGGGGAATAAGTGTTTTGAGCGGGTATGGCCTCTTACTCGCGGGTGGTTTTGTGGGTATGCGCCTTGGATGGACCAATGCACAGAGTGCTATTGATCCACAGAGCACTGCGTATGAGACGAATGCTGTCCCAGCGGAGGCGCCCTCGGATACAGTCAACACTACAAACGATGCACAAATTATCGAAGATGATGCAGAAGACAAGGTAGCCATCGCGCGTCGGCAGAAGCTACTCTGCGGGATTCGGGCATTACAAGAAAGACATGCTTACAATGCTCAGTTGATTGCTCATTCATACACGAAGACGGGTAGCACAGTTATTGCAGAAAAAATGCTCCGAGCTGTCGATCTCGCTGAACCAGAACAAGTCAGTGCATCTGTATCGGAGAGCTGCTTACGAGAAACTTCGCCCTTGATTGATCGAGGTCAGCCCTCTCTCGCGGGTGTCGCTAGTGAATCGGGAGTAAGAACTCAGGATGTGGGAATTTTCCCTTGGATGAATGCTGATGAGTGGCAAACACTTCAGTCGGCTATCACGAAAGAGGCACCAATAATCAATCAGGCTGCTCTTGCTGCGGGTATTGAGCCGCGTCTTTTGGTGGCGTGTCTTGTGGCTGAGCAAACACGCTTGTTTCATTCAAGTCGGGATTTGTTTAAGAAATTTTTTCAGCCGCTCAAGATTCTTGGCAACGCGACTCAGTTTTCGCTTGGTGTGATGGGTATGAAAGAGGCAACTGCGAAACAGACGGAGGCATATCTTACGGATGCGACATCACCGTTTTACCCTGGACCAGGAAAAGCAGACCTGATTATGGTCCCAGCGGGCCAAGACGCCGACCAGCTGCGACTGGCTCGACTGACTGATGACCAAGATCATTCGTACAATTATTTGTATGCGGCATTGTATATTCGAGAGCTGTCAGAACAGTGGAGACGTGCTGGTTATCCTATTCAATATCGTCCAGAAATTATTGGGACATTGTACAATGTAGGCTTTCGGCATTCGAATCCCAAGGCACATCCAGAAGTGGGTGGTGCGCTTATTCAGGCAGGCGACCGAAAATACACCTTCGGATCATTGGCGTATGAATTCTATTATTCGGGTGAGTTATTGGACGAATTTCCGTATATCACGGAATAAAGTATGTAACTCACTCGTGCCTGCCGTCTTCTTGGTCTCGATAAGCACTGAATCCGTGGATTCAAATCTTAATGGAGAGGAGAAAACGTGCGTTGCTGGTTTTCTCCAAAAATAAAGTACTCCGGTGATGGTTACATGAGGGTGGCAGCGAGTGTCTGAGCCGTTGAGAAGTCTTCGGCGTCGATGACTTTTTTCTCCCCATTCACGCTCAATAGCGCAGCGATGGTTGCGAGTGTTGTGGCTGTTCCATCAGCTGAGCAGACTATCGCTGGGATTTCATGTTGCAAGGCCAACAAAACGACCGGGAGAAGGCCTGGTTCGGTTGCTTGTGTCTCGATAATAACCGCCGCTCGCTTTTGGTCAGTACCTGAGAGCCACGTGAAACCAGTGGAGGCTGCATCGGGGGATCTAGCGATCATGATGGCTACCTCACGATCAGGGAATTTCCGGGTGTGATAGGAAGAAAATGGACATCCTACCAACCCTTCCGCATTTGTTTCAATGAGAAATGTTATTCTCACGGTATTCTCCTTGCCTCGAATATTCTGAGGTGCTGGTTGTTCGGAACTGCATGATTTTCAACAACTACTTATCAGGCAAAACAGACTCTTTC
>CAZDRG010000049.1:0-4716 GCA_964508015.1 uncultured Bdellovibrionales bacterium | reverse complement strand
AGGACATCTCCCTCTCACGGAGGAAATAGGGGTTCGATTCCCCTTAGGGCTACAGCATTTAACAAACCATACAAGCGTGTATGGGAAGAGATCTTCACAGAGAGTAGAATCATGTCTGATCTAATCAAGGTAAAACTTTCAATGATACTGTTCTCGGCACGATTTTGGATTGCAACTTTCGTTTTGTTTTTTACGAGTAACGGCTTCACTCTTTCAGAAACCTACGTTCTCATCGGGATTTACTACGTTGCATCACTTCTTCTGGAATATCCGACAGGTGTTATAGGGGACTATTATTCACATCGTTTATCAGTCGGACTCGGATACGGCATACTTGCTATTGGATATACCCTTCTTTTTTTCGATGGTGGATTTTGGTATTATCTTGCTCTCCTGATGCTCGTAGCTGTTGGCCAAGCATTGATCTCGGGAAGCGACACCGCCCTTATGCACAGCGTCTCAAAAGACTTCAAAAAAGACTACGCGGATACTAAAACTCTCACACTAATTTCATCTTTCTTCGCTATCACCATTGGTGGCTTTGTGGCGACGTATGATCTGCGCTATCCCGTCTTATTGACCGCTGCTGCATTAGTTCCAGCATCACTCCTTATTTTCTCTCTCAAAAATTATCACTTTGAACAGCAAAAAGATACTAATATTCTTGAATTAGGAAAACAAGCGATACTTTTTTCCTGGGATAATAAAAATATTCTATCTTTCTTTCTCTTAGGAGCTACCGTCTCAGGATTTTTCTTCAGTTACAAGTGGTTGTATAATCCTATTTTTCAAGCTATTGAACTTCCTCTCGGATGGTGGGGCTTCTTAGCTGGCGTTGCCGTCCTTTTCATAGCCGTAGGAACCAAGTTTTATAAGTATTTTTCAAAGATTAGTTTCCTTCTCCTTCTTTTGGTGATTGGTCTATCAGTCAGCTTCAGCGGACTTTTTTCCTTTCCTGTTATTGTCATCCTTGGTCTCATCTTCAGTCATGTTTTTCGAGGATACTTCGAAACGAAACTCATGCTTGATCTCAATGAAGAACTCAACCCTTCATACCGATCAAGTATCCTTTCCTTCAAGGGAGTCATTGTCCGGATCGTCTCAGGTGGTTATATTTTTATTGGGGCTTTGGCGGTCAAATATTTCTCACTTACAAGCTTTCTCATTGGTACCGCAGTTGCCATTCTCACTATGGGTATAGGGGCTCTTCTTTTGAGGCAAAACTCTCTCAAAAATATTGCTACTACCACTAATTCCACTCCCTAGTGGTAGTAATCAGAACACCAAAATAAAGTGAAAATGCCGTACCTTATAAGCTTCGAGCGAATACCTGCCACTCTCTCAGCTCTGGGATAAGTAGGTTCCGAGATTTTCTTACTTGGGCTACAAATCAACTAAAAAGTCTCGAGATTCATTCTCGGGACTTTTTAGTTTGTTAATATTCAATGGTAGTCGGACGGGAAGAGGCAGAAAAATGTTCTTTTTCTAAAAAAGAGCTTATAATAGAGGGGATAATTTGTAGATTTCAGTAGATATATGGAATTAGGTACACTTTCTCTTGAAAAACAAGGATTAAACCATCCTCCACAAGTGGAGCAACAAGAATATTCTACAGATAAATTGGCAGAAATTGGCAATGAAATGCAAATGTGTGTTGTTTGTCTTGAAAAAAGCGATTTGACGTCTTGGGTTACTAGTGATTCTCAGGGAATGAGTGATTCTGAAAGATTCCGTATCTGGTTGGCTTCAGATAAAGGGGTGTCTGCCTTGAAGACATATCTTGGTGCCTATTCTCTTGAGCGTATTCACTCAAGATGGGAATCAATTTACAGCGACCAAAAAAATTTGCTCTCGCTGGTGGATGATGATCCTTTCTTGCCTGCCTTTGTGGCTGATTTTCGCAAAGCCAACCCGCGACCGACGGCTCAAGATACAGAAATACCTTCTGGAGAAACCATTCACTAATTTTTCTGTTTGACCGTTTTGAAGAGAGTGCGGTATTCTCAAAAAACCAGACTCGAGCTGGTTTTTTGGTACGTTAACAAGTGAAAAAAGGAGCGGGTCATGAAACCAGATCGGCGTATTGCAGAGGCTTTTATTCGGTATGCGTTACGTATCGGAGCTGTTGACGGAAGTCGTATGCGGCGAACGAAAAGTGGGCGCCTCTCGCCATATTTTTTCAATTCGGGAGCATTTTCGATGGGAGAGTCATTGGACAAGCTGCTGCTGGCGTATGCGGAGGCGTTGTATCCATATTTGTACACGTGGGACCTGCCGGTGATGTTTGGTCCAGCTTACAAAGGAACACTCTTAGTCCCCGCGTTGGCGCTCACGTTATGGAGAGAATACGACATGCGGGTTTACTTCGCCTCGAAGCGTAAAGAGGCGAAGGATCACGGGGAAGGGGGAACACTTATTGGGACACCTCTCCGTGGACAGCGTGTGATGATTGTTGATGACGTTATCTCTGATGGCGCAAGCAAGCGGGAGGCGGTGGAGTTCATTCGTCGTGAGGGTGGTGTTTTGGCGGGATGCGTGATTGCTTTTGACCGAAAGGAAAAAGGAGAGGAGACGAATCTTTCGGCAGCAGAGCAGTTTGAGCAGGAATACCAGGTACCCCTCATCGCTGCCGCAACAGTGGATGATCTCATCAGTGTACTGAAGGATGATCATCACTTGGAGATGCTGGATGCTCTTGTGGCGTATCAGCAGCAGTACGGAGTTTTATGAATCAGGGGATATAGGAGTAAGGGTGTCGAATGTGCAGCAACACGCACATCACGAGCCCTTCTTTTTTATATAAAGAAAAGCGCCCGGTCCTGGTGGGGATCGGGCGGGGTGGTGGCAGAGATCGAGGGTGGTCAATCTTCAACCATCGGCGACCATTTTCGGAAGAGCCATGCAGACAGCATACCGAGTGGGGTGGCGAGTAGGAAGAAGAAAGAGCTCTTCACGAGGAACCAGCATGCTGATCCTTCGATACCACCCCAGATGGTGATAACGCCAATGATGATGGCGATTATGTACCAGAAGTGGTGCGGCCCTCGCTGAGGGACACTACGAGCATTGATGCGCGCCGAGCCCCCGGCGAGGAACCCGCACAAAACAATAGCAATCAGAGCAAGATTTTCCATTTGCGTCTCCTTTCAAGGAGTGGATGTCCGGACGAGTTCCACCGAAATTGGGATTGAAAATTGCTGTATTTATTACAGCATATAATCGAAAAAAGAGCAATAGTGCGATACGGGCAGATACCCGTTATATTGATGAAGAGCCACTCCCTCTATTTTCCGCCATATGCCCACACTCATTTTTGATATCGAAACGGTAGGAGAAGATTTTTCGGCGATGGACGAGACAACCAAAGAAAGTCTCACTCGTTGGATTAAACGTGAGGCATATTCTGAAACAGAGTACGAGGCACAGCTTCAGGACTTGGAAGAAGGTCTTGGATTTTCCCCTTTGACCGGGCAGATTGTGGCTATCGGAGTCTTGGACGCGGAACGTGAGAAAGCGGCCGTGTATTATCAACTAAGCGGAGAAGGGCAAGAAATCTTCGAGGAAGAGGGTTGTAAATACGAAGCTTTATCGGAGAAAGACATGCTCACAAAATTCTGGGGGATTGCACGTCAGTATGATACTTTTGTGACTTTTAACGGGCGTTCTTTTGATGTTCCATTCCTCTGGACTCGTTCGGCGGTGCATAGGGTCAAACCAACTAAGAATCTGATGGCGAATCGCTATTTAAGCTCTCAACCGTGGAATGCCAAGCATATTGATTTGTTTGATCAGCTGTCATTTTATGGATCGGTACGGCGGAAGGGGAGTCTCCATCTCTGGACACGAGCCTTCGGTATTGAGAGTCCGAAGAGTCAGGGGGTCACGGGTGATGATGTGCGGGGACTTTTTAAAGAAGGGCGGTACCAAGAAATTGCGCGGTACAATGCCCGGGATTTGCGAGCCACACTCGCGTTGTATCATCGTTATCGGGACTATTTTACCTTTCCTGATGAGCGCACATAGGGCTTCTGTGCTCAGCCTTCCGTCAGACAGCGTGTTTTGCTACAATGCGGACGTGACGATTGATTGAGAATTCTATGGATGTTCAAGTACTGCTCCGTGATTTTAAGGCGCGCTTTGATCCAAAAATCAGCGCGTATTTTGATACGGTCGAGGCGAATGCACGAGAAGAGGATGTACTTATTTCTGAGGCGCTGCGACATGTTCGCAATCTGACTCTTGCGGGAGGGAAAAGACTACGGCCGGCCTGTATGTTTTACGGGTATCTGGCTGGTGGTGGCACTGACGAGGAAGCAATTCTTGAAACAGCGGTGTCGATTGAACTGCTGCACACTTTTCTGTTAGTGCATGATGATATCATTGATCGAGATGATTTTCGCCATGGTGAGCCGACACTCCACCGACGGTATGCTGAATTCGGACGGAAATATTTTCCCGAGCGTGACGTCGAACATTTTGGGAATTCCATCGCGCTGATTGTCGGAGACCTCTTGTCTGCCATGAGTAATGATATTATATTTCGCGCACCGTTTCCTCAGGCGCGGATTTTTGAAGCCCTCTCTCGACTTCAGTCTGTAGTATCGTATACTGTTATTGGACAGGCACAGGATATTTACATGGAGTACAAACGGGAGGCGACTGAGGCAGAAATTTTGAAAATGTATACCAACAAAACTGCCCGGTACACCATGGAAC
>CAZDRG010000048.1:0-4726 GCA_964508015.1 uncultured Bdellovibrionales bacterium | reverse complement strand
TCACCCACCCAAATTTTCGCATATCTGAAAACTCAAGCGTCGATGTATCGGAAAAGGTAAAAATATGATGAATATATCCATTGTAGCGATCTTCGGTAAAAGCACGACTCGCGCGATTCTCGTCTGTCTTGTAGAGCAAATGCCCGGTCATTTTGAGGTGAATCACGAGCGAGTGGTCATTGCTTAAATCAATGACGATATGCTTGCCCATTCGTCGTGTCCCACAAACGACCGCCCATTGTATTCCATGCAAGATAACCTCAGACGAAGGCAGTGTTTTTCGACCCCAATCACTCCAAAAACCAATCAGAGTTTTCCCAACCAGCTTCTGCCCAAGTTGCGTCACCACCGTGTGTACTTCTGGCAGTTCTGGCATATAAAACCCATTTAAAAGGTGAGTAAAGCGAGCTATTTACAAATAAATATAAATATGTTATACTAGACTAACAAATCAAAGGAGGACGTTTAGGATGACACCAGAGGAAGTACGACAGGCTCTCCGAGTGAGGGTCGCTGAATTCGGAAAAAGGGAGGCATATCTCCTGTATCCGGAAGAATTCTCTGCTGGAAAAGATGCTGGTTTGTTTGAAGTTCAAGAGAGGGAAGACCGCGGAGATGGAACTGCCATCACACGAGTCATTTTCGAAGGGAATACTTTCCTTCTCGTGGAAGAGTCCTAGAGACTCTCGTTCTGCGGTGGCTCGAATCTGAGTCGCCACTTTTTTTATACATTCTCAATATATTGTTCACGCCCGCAGATACTATGCGCCACGTTGGCAATGCGCTGCAAATCCTTTGGATTTCTCTTTGCTACTGCCGCATGGTCTAAGCCAAGCATCATAATACAAAGCTGATTATGTAACCTTCTTCTTTTTGACTGACTCGTTGCGATATCTCTTCTGTGCGGCGATGAGGTCATTTCCAAAAAGACCTCTTGCGAATAATTCTGACAAGCAAGCATAAGTCTTCTGTAAGCTTCCGTTCCAACTTCTGGAAATATGATACCCCTGAGCCCCAGATCTTGAGCGGCTTCCCTGAACATATTGACTGGTTCAGCTTCGCTCGTCTCACGCTGTGGAAACATCTTCTCCATACTGTTCTCATAAAATTCAAAAAATTACCCAGAATACATTCCCACTTTATACCTCTCCCCAATTTTTCCCTGAGACTACTTCGACAGTGAGTGGTACTTTGAGAGTATAAACCGTTTCCATTACTTGTTTCAAATCCTTCACAAAATCCGCTGCCACTTCTTCGCGGACTTCAAAAATGATTTCGTCATGCACCTGAAGCAGCATGGTTGCTGTGTCATGATACCGATCCATCACAAGTCGATCGGCCGCGATCATCGCGAGCTTCATAATATCCGCGGCCAAACCCTGAACAGGCATATTGACAGCCATGCGTTCACCCGAACGAGCAACTTGAATATTCTGGCTCTGGATTTCTGGCACGCTACGACGTCGTCCAAGTTCGGTTTCTACGTACCCATGTTCACGCGCAAAAATTTTGGATGCTTCAAGATATTTTGCCACACCAGAAAAACGATCGAAGTAAGCCTTGATAAATTTGCCCGCTTCCTTCTGATCAATATCAGCCGCCTGCGCCAAACCAAAAGCTCCCATGCCATAGAGAATGCCAAAGTTAAATACTTTTGCCTGACGACGCATATCACTCGTCACAACCTCCGGCTCAACACCAAAAACAACGGCTGCTGTTTTCTGATGAATATCTTCGCCTCGTTTGAAAGCCTCAATCATATTGGCATCATCTGAGAGATGCGCCGCTACCCGAAGCTCGATCTGTGAATAGTCCGCTCCCACCAAGACATACCCCGGCTCAGTTTCAAAAGCACCCCGAATACGCTTACTCCACGACTGCCGCGCGGGGATATTTTGGAGATTAGGGTCCGAAGACGAGAGTCGCCCAGTGGCAGCCACTGTCTGATGATACGTGGTATGCACGCGTGAACGCGCGTCAACCAAGGATGGCAGCGCGTCGAGATAGGTCGTCTTCAACTTGAACAATTCACGATACTGTTCAATGAGAATGACAATTGGATACTCGGCACGCAATTTCTCAAGCTCTGTCGAAGCAGTCGAAATACCCGTCTTATTTTTTTTGATGTTCTTCGTTGGAATTTGGAGGTCAACAAATAAAATATCCGCCAACTGCTTGGGAGAGTTCACGTTAAACTCTTTCCCAGCCAGATCCCAAATTTGCTTTTCCAGAGAAGTAATCTCCCCCGCGGCTTCATCAGACATGTTTCGGAGTGTGGTCGTATTGAGACGAATTCCTTTTTCTTCCATCCGAAAGAGAATCGGAATTAAAGGAAGATCGAGTGTCGCGTAGACATCAAGCAGGGTTCGTCCAGATTCCTGGGTGGCTGAAATATCTTTGAGCTTTTGCCCAAGCAAGGTATTGATCCGATACAGTGCGGCCGCTCGTGTCTTGACGCCTTCTTCCCCCAGTTCACGCGAAATCAAATCAGCAAAATTCTGCCGGCCGCCCGCGTCCAAAAGATAATCCAGAAGCGATACATCACGCGCCACACCAGCAAACGAAATACCTTCCTTTGCCAAGCGATGCATCAGAGTCTTCGCGTCGAACACTATCTTGGGACGTTTCGGATGTTCGAGAAATGTTTTGAGAATCACTTTTGTCTCCACATTCCATTCAAGAGTGACTTGTGAGTTCTCGCTCATTGCGCATTCTATTTCCATGATACCTGTTCCGCCAAAAAGTGAGTCTGTCTCATCCGACAGAACCAGCGCGACACCGTGTCCCTTCGTTTCTTCGAGCCACTTCGTCACCTCTGTCCCTTTCTTGATTCTTTTGTGAGTGATTTTGGTCAAACCAACTTCTTCAGGATGTGCAGTAAGAGATACTTTTCCTTGTCCAGGTATCTTTTTGAGCAAACTAAAGAACTCACACTCGCGCAACAAAGCAGCGACTTTTTCCTGTTCAAAATCATGCGTCACGCAATCCGAGAGCACGAGCGTGACCGGAGCAGCGGTATCAATAGTGCCGAGTTTTTTAGAAAGAAAAGCACTCTCTTTGCCTGCTTCGAGTTTTTTCCGCAGCGCCTCTTTTACTTGCTCAAGATGAGCGTACACGTTTTCCACGGTACCAAATTCCTGAAGTAAACTCGTTGCTCCCTTCGCGCCGATTCCCGGTACACCCGGGATATGATCCGAGGTATCCCCCGCGAGACCCTTGTAGTCGGGGATGAGTTCTGGTCCGAATCCATATTTTGCTTCGACGGCCGTTCGATCATACAATACGAGATCTTTAAGCCCCTTCCGAATAGAAAAAACGCTAATATGCTCATCCACCAACTGGAGCGCGTCATTATCTCCGGTCACAATAATCACATCCACTCCTTCTGCTCCCGCCTGCTTGGCAATACTCCCCACACAGTCATCAGCTTCATAACCAGCGAGTTCATAAATCGGAATATTAAATGCCTGCGTCATTTCTTTGACCTTGGGAATCTGCGCATAGAGATCATCTGGGGCTTTCTGTCTTGTCGCCTTGTAATCAGCATAGAGCTCATCGCGAAAGGTCGGACCAGCCAAATCAAATGAGGCCGCGATATAGTCCGGTCGAAACTTTTCCAATACCGAAAGAAGCGTCATGGTAAAACCATACACCGCTTGTACCGTCTCACCTGTCTTGGTCGAGAGAGGCGGCAAGGCATGATACGCCCGATGAATGAGCGCGTTGCCATCAAGTAAAACGAGAGTTTTTGCTTTCTTTTCCATAAAACCAGTATACAGCGTCCAACAAAAACCCGCATCCTCTTGGCCTGGTTTCTTTTTTTTGTCACACATTGACTTTCTTATCGATGTATGCTTTTATATTTATGAATAGCCAATCGCACATTCCTTGTTAGTTAACAATCGGCTCACGACTCATAGAAAAGGATACCTCCGCCATGCCCATGTCACTCATTGGAATCTCGCTCGTCGTCTTCCTCTCTTTGGTCTCGGGAGTAGTGCAACTTTTTTGCTGCATCATACTCACAACAGTGTTTTGGTGTATCGCATCTCCTCTCGGCCTATCCGGTGACGTTACAGGACATATTCTACTCCTCTGCCCCGTGTATACCCTGTCCATATACGCAATCCAGCTTCGAAAAAAAGAACCTGCTTTCATCCTCCCGTTCAAGGAATTCAAGTGGTTTACACTCGGCTCATACGTCATAGCATGTTATCTGTGGAACGAAGAGTGGGCGAGAGGTACCCTCTATACCCTTTTCTTCTGCAACGTTTTTCTGTTCCTCGATGAAGTCAAGACCTGGTTGAAAGGCAAACAAGAGGATTGACCACCCCTCTCTTATGAATGGTCAATCTTAGCCGCTTCCTCCTTCACCCACCGGCCCTCAACCGGTGGTGCTTTTTTTTCTAGAGACTAAAGACTCCTGCCACCTGTTTCAATAAAAATATCACCTACTCTCATTCGTGAACTTGTTTTTCAGGACGTCAGACCGACTCTATACTTGTTTCATGTATGTCTGTTTGATTCGTAATACGAATTTCGCGGTTGGTATCACTGTCTGCTTTCAAAGAGATCGTTATGTCAATACGTGTTTTCGGCAAGAGTGCCTCGATGCGCTCCGGCCATTCGAGGAGGACAATCCCCTCGGGATCATCGCACCATTCGGTGAAGCCGATTTTTTCAAAATCTTCAGCCGTCTCCATACGATAGGCATCGGCGTGATAGA
>CAZDRG010000047.1:2978-4754 GCA_964508015.1 uncultured Bdellovibrionales bacterium | reverse complement strand
ACATACTCAATAATCGTCGCTCCCTTCTGGATGGTCTCAAAGGCATAGAGTCCCAAACCTGCACTTGATCGTTTCACTCGCACATCAAACTTCGCTTTCGTTGCTTCCATAGGTTCAATTAGTTTCAGTATTTTACTCCACACAGTGTATCGTATTTCTCGATTTTCTGCCAAGTCATCCATTTACTTTTATTCGTTTTCAGACAAAAAGAAAACGGCTTCCGAAGAAACCGTTTTTGAGTGATGACTGATATGCTAATCAGCCATCAATCCCGAACCCTCGACGAACTTGAGGATGGTCGCCCGGTTGAGGCAAGTACCATTCTTCTTACCTAAGAGGAAGAGGCACAGGAAAGCGAACAACACCTTCCTTGCGCCGAGGTCGTACCGAGAATCCTCGTAGTCCACCCACGTATTCAGTTGCTCGGCAGAAATTTCACTTGGCGTTTCGACCACGAATGTCGCGATCGAGAGGAGCAACGTGAACTCCATACCGAGCGGCCGCAAAGCGAGCTTGACACGTAGGGACGGCCGTCTGGCGCAACTCGTCAAGTTGCTCTGGATGGCCTGCGGGTAGGCATACCCGAAACCATCCTGGCGCCCATTGTTGAGCATGCTCTCGAAGATTTTGATGAGGCCCCTCTCAGCCTGGAAAACCTGGCTGATGCCGAAACTGCCAAACTTCGAGATGGGATACTCCCGGAGAAACTTCCCCGGAAGTTTGTCGTCCACCCCCTTCGTCTGAAGACGCAACTCGCCCTGAAGGGTTTGGATCATTCGGACGATCAACTTAACAGAATCATCCGGAGACAACGACAGCGATGGCAGAGCAAAAAACAGAACACGCCGTTCCTCTCCCTCGGGGCAGGATCTCAAGCACATCATCTTCCCCTTTCCCTCCCTCTTCAGAAAACAATTTTCGGGACTCGCCAGCGCCACGTTGTTAAAGACGGCTGTGAACGTAAGATCCTCGTCGGTGCCCATCTCGGTGGTGCTCATCTCGGTGGTGCTCATGGTACTCTCCTTGCTTACTGGTTGGTAAAGAACCAATCTGTCCTGCTGCCACTTTTGGCAATAGTCCATTATAGCATAAACCTGTTATTCTGTCCATAGGCAGAAGGAAAAACACGAAAAATGCCTCTCCTAAAGGAAAATTGACGCTTCTCTGCGGTGCCCTCCCTCTGTCATATTCCTACTTCACTGAAAGTCCACTCTCCCTCAGTGTCTCCATAAGTCGCATGTAAAAACGCAGATTGTGTATCGAGGCCAAACGACCAGCCAGTGGGTCAGCAACCTTAAACAAGTGCTTAAGATACGCACGCGTATACTGCCGACAAAGCTCACAGTCGCAAGTCGGATCAACTGGCGTAAAGTCTTCTTTGAACTGTTCGTTCTGAATATTGATAGCCTGATAGAAATCAGGTATTCCCATAGCCACCCCGTCTAATTTATTCCACACAAACAAACGGCCATGGCGTCCCTCGCGGGTTGGGATAACACAATCAAACATATCCCAACCAAGAGCGTGGCAGCGCACAATATCCGATGGAGTCCCAATACCGAGCGCGAAGCGTGGTGCATCATCAGGAATGGCGGCCGCTGTCGCCGCGAGAATATCTTCTAGGAAATTGCCCGCATCATCGATATGCCGTCCACCAAAACCATATCCATCAAACCCGATAGCGATGAGGCCGGCAGCACAACGCTGTCGCTCTTCAATATACATGCCACCCTGAACCACGCTAAACAAAAGTGGACGTGACGTATCATCCAAACC
>CAZDRG010000047.1:0-2878 GCA_964508015.1 uncultured Bdellovibrionales bacterium | reverse complement strand
TGATATCCACCAGAGTCCGAGAGCAATGGTCCATCCCAGCCCATGAAAGTATGGGTATCTCCGACACTCCCCTCTTTCATCGGAATCTGCTTCATGATTTCAATTCCCGGTTGCAAATACAGATGATAGGTATTCACCACCAAGGCTTCGACTCCGGTCTCTCGGATATCAGAAATCCCCAACCCGCGGACTGAAGCCCGTGTTGCATCTGGCATAAAAAAGGGAGTCTGCATCTCTCCCTTTCTGGTCATTAATTTTCCGATGCGCCCACCACCATGCAGCCCCACTTTCTCAAACATATTTAATTTCCTGAAACAGTCATATTGACAGCGCTTCCATCATTATTTCTGATATATTTTGTATCCTGTGCATTTCTTTCAATACGAATATCTTGTTTCGTGAATTGATCTTTCCCCGTAAACACCATTCCATTGATCAATGAAAAATTGTTATTAATCAAAGATACATCTGGAGTAGCTGATACCTGAAAACGAAGCTCCCTCTTTTCACCACGAGCGGCTCGATACGTCGCGAGATCCCACACTAATGTATTGGTACGATCATTCCATTCCACAGCTTCCGTATCAGGTGCAAATTTTTGCTGATAACGTGAACTGCTCGGTAAAGTAACTACTAATTTTGCACCAGTGATGTCATTGTATTCATTATTCAATCGAATTTTGAGTGTATAGAGAGTCTCTTGGCCGGTCACTGGTGGAATTGGCCCGCTCCCAACCAATATGGAATCATCCTGCGCCAAATAGACACCGATATCGACAGACGAATTGACCCTTGTCATCAAAGTATTGCTCGCGATAATTTTATTTGAACCAATCGGAGTCGGAATATCTGGACTATCAATCTTGGCCGTCGTTTGAATGGAAAAATTCTTTCCCATAACGCTCCCTGGGATAGGATTCAATACAGGAATTGTGAAAGACACTGTTCCTCCTTCTCCAGGATTCAGACGGGCGAGACCAGGAATATCAGATGCTTTCCAAACTAAGGTCTGATTTGCTGAATCAAAAGATCCCTTATCTTGCTTTAGCTGCCAATAATCGAGTACTCCGGAATTTAAATTCAGAGTGATGATAGCATCGCGCAAACCAATATTGCTGTCATTCCGATAAGAGATATCAAAATTCAGCACATCGCCCGCATTCACACTCAAATCACGTTTGCCATTGATAGTCTGTACGATTGAAAGCGGCGGAATGATGATACGTGTCAACTGTTCTGATACCCCATAGGCGACAAATTTTCCACCTCCCATGTAACCAATTGATGCACGCGCTTTCTTGACTTCATCACGAGCACCCGCTAACTTTCCTTTCACCAGAATTTTTCCTGTTTGATTTGGATTAAGCGTCCCAATATACCAGACAGAATTCCCCTCTGAAGGAGCTGGTTCGGCTGAAAGAAATGTGAATTGTTCTGGATACTCAACTTTGACGCGGATATTCGGAAGACCTTTATCACTTTGACTTATGTAATCAATCGCATATTCTACTATGCTGTCACTTGATGATTGCTGAGGAGCAATCATGTTTAAAGCGAGAACAGATGAAGCAATCGAAACGCCAAATTGTTCTTCTTTTTCAAACTGAGAACTCAAACTCGCCGGAGAATAACGCAAACGCATTTTCAAAAAAAGATTCTCCCCTTTTGAACCATAAAATTTTCCTGAAAATGTCGCTTTGCCATCCGTGCGCGCATTGACTTTCCCAAGTGGAATTTCCAACTGAGAACCGCTGATTTTTATTTTCGAATCCTCATCGGGTTGAAAACCATCCGGGTAGGACACGACCAAAGAGACGTTCTCAAGAGCAGACCAGTTTTTATTACTATATATAACCGTAAACTCACTGGATTCAGCGCTGGCTACTTGTCTCGGGCCATTTACGGTGAGGAGTATTTGTTCTTCGCTGTACATGAGAGATCGTATCTTCACAACAGATCCAATCAGGAGCGCGCACAATGCAATACCTCCCAACACCAGAGCGATGCGATGTTTCCGTTTTTCTTGCTGCATAAAAATCACATCCCCACCCGGTCGCTCTGTGGTTTGCCACTTACTAGCGACCTCAAAGGCCTGTCGTTTCTCACCAGCCTCCGCCCCTGGGGCAGTTGGGTCGTATTCGGTATGCTGTTGCATACGATCAAGATGGAAATCTCGGCCATGTAATTCTTCATTCAGATCTTGCAATCCCATATATTTTTCTTTATTGCCTTCATTCTAACAAAAGTGCCCCTTCACTTCAATGCATCGCTCACTTATCAGACACCTCTATCATCACAAAACCCACTCAAACAAATGTTTCACTATCCGTTCAAGTTCACGTAAATCATTCGTCGAAGCGCGAATCTTCAACACAGCAGACAGCGAATGCTTTTGGAATACTCTGAGGAGTTTAATCGTATTTTGCTGAATCAAAAGAGCAGGGATATCTCCACACTCATCTGGCAACACTACCCCGCCCTGAGCCGGAGAGAAAAAGAATCGTTCATGTCCGAGAAACTTTTTCCCGCTTACGGCTGAGACATGGACTTCCATTGAATACCCAAGATACGCGATGGATTGAAAAAGAAAAGCTGCTCCTAATAAACGAACCGTTTCCATGTTCTTCTCCTGTGCGCTTTTCTCTGCGTACTGGAGGAAATTAACGAGCAACAAAAATAGCCGTTCATCTGGCTCATCAAAATGGACTAATCGCTCAAAACGATCAAGCGTAATCAATACGACACGAAATATCTCGAGTTGATCACGCAGTTTCGGATAGCATTCTTCCGCCAATGCACCCGTAATTTTCCCGGTGCCACGAGTACGCGCCACCGCCACATCGGCGAGGGTTCCGTTCTCAAGCTGACTGGCCAACTT
>CAZDRG010000046.1:0-5100 GCA_964508015.1 uncultured Bdellovibrionales bacterium | reverse complement strand
TTCTTCTGTATCATATATATCCACCTTAAATTTGCTTATACAAAAAATGTGAAAACATACATCTACCTCTGCCGCACCTAATCACCTACTGAAACAAGAGAAAAGCATACCAGATATGCCCAAAAAATAAAAGGCCTCATCCATTTCAACGATTCTCTCGTGAGAGCAAAACGAATTGGGCAAGCAGCTCTTGTTCTTTTGCCTTCTGTCCTTCCTGACGCGCTGTTTTCAGCGCTTGCTCAAGCCGTACCAACTCTTCGCCACGAATAATCTCTCTTTTCAGATCAATTAAAAGTTTTTCCGCCACATGAAGCGCCTTCTCGGTCCGCTCCTCCTCAGGGAGAGTGGAAAAATCTGGCCCATCGAGGATACGGAAAAGCAATCGCCCCGCCACAATTTGTAATTCCTTGTCTTCTATAAGATCAAGAGGATTACCTTGGCTTCCAGCTTGAACGACGAAGAAATAGAGCGGATGCTTCTCAAAAGAACGGAGGACGACCTCGTCCGCCATGCCATTTCCCAATGACCGCACAGGAGCAAAGGCTAACATCAGGCCAATCAATTCCTCCCGCAATCGCTCGCTTCGTTTAGTAAAAAGAACCGCTGTATCCTGAAAAGGGTCTTGCTTGGACGGAGCGAGATTTTGAGTTCGCTTCTCGAGTTCGACCCGCGTACTCTGTACTACACCATACACGTATTTTTCTTCCACTCGTATTGACTGAGCTAATTCCTTAATCCAATAAATCCTGTCAATCTCGTTTTTGGCGGCCGCAATAAAAGGAATGAAACCAGCCAAGGCCTCTTTCTTCCCTCCGGGAGTTTCCACGTCAACCCGCTCGAGTATTTGATTGAGAAAATATGCCAGTGCTGGCTTGGGATGTTCAATTGCTTCGCGGAGTGCTTCTGGATGCTCTTTTGCGATATCCGCGGCATCCTTGCCCTCCGGGATAGATATAATATATGTCTCGATATCCTGCGACAAAGCGAGCTCGGTGCTTCTCCGTGCCGCCTTCTGCCCCGCCTCATCCATATCGAAAAAGAATCGCATCTCCTTGCCATAACGACGGAGCATCGCGAGCTGTTCCTCGGTCAAAGCAGTACCTGACACTGCAACGGTATTCTCAATACCCGCTTGATGACAGGCAATGACATCCATGTTCCCCTCAACCAAAACCGTGTATCCTGCTTGCTTAATCGCTTGCCGTGCGTATGAAAGTCCATACAACACCTGACTTTTCTTATAAATCGGCGTCTCTGAAGTATTAATATATTTTGCCTGCGACTCATCCGCACCAGGTGCCACGCGCGCCGAATATCCAATCACACGACCAATCGTATCCGTAATCGGAAAAAGAATGCGCTCACGAAACCGATCATAAGACCCATCCCCCTGCTCTTTCCGAAGGGCGATACCGGCTTGAATAAGTTCCTTCGGATGAAACCCGGACTTCACGAGGAAATCCGAGAGATTGCGCCAACCCAGAGGAGCGAAACCAAGACGGAATTTCTGTATACTTTCATCTGACAATCCGCGTCCGCGAAGATAGGCAAGCGCTTGATCTTTGCCCGCTCCCTCCCAGAGCTGCTTCTCATAAAATTTCGTCGCAAGCTCATGAATCTCATAGAGTCTCGTTTTCTCATCACGCTCCTCCTGAAAATGTTCTTGTGATTCTTTACTGTATGTTGGCAATTCTACATTGGCTCTTTCGGCAAGCATCACCAATGCGTCACGAAAACCCATCCCCTCCATTTCCATCACAAATGCAAACACATCCCCTCCCTTATTGCACCCGAAACAATGCCACATCTGGCGTTCTTCATTGACCATGAAAGACGGTGAACGTTCCCGATGAAAGGGGCAACATGCTTTCCAGTGACTCCCTGATTTATCGAGTTTGACATAGCTTGCCACTACGTCGACAATATTGAGTCTCGCCTTGATTTCTTCGGTTGGAGATTGCATACCATTTATGATCTTGAGTGTCCCCAGACACTAGCACACAACATGCCATTCGTCACGAACAAAGACCCAAGAAAAACAAATATTTCCTTGCAAACAAAGCAAAAACCTTGACCCTAAAAAACAGACAGTTGTACCAGGACAAAAAGAGAAAAGGCTACTGCTGTATCGCCACACCTTCCTTGGGTACTGAATCGGCGTTCTTGGAAGCATCAGGCATCGTCCTTGATGTTTCATTCATATCAGTGCTCTTACTCACAGCAGCATTTCCAATCATGACCACAATATCTGCTTCCCCTGGTACAAGCTCATCCCCAGGAAAAGCTCCCATCGTTCCGCCGAGCGTGGTTGCAATTTCACTCGCTCGCGCTGAAGCCTTCCCAGAAATATCAGCCACCATTATTCCTTGATAGGTAATCTTAGATGCTTTCTCCTTTCCCACCACTACTATTCCCTCAGGAAATGCAGCGAGTATTTTGTCTTCTGCTGGCTGCGTCACGCCCACCTTCGTTGAACCATTCAAAAATGCTATCTTGATCGGTCCACTCAGAGTAGCCTCGGAAGTAATAGGAACAACTTCCTCCTCGGCATGACTCTTGACCGCTGCATTCTCTTGTGGAGTTGTCGCTCTATTCTCCTCTACATTAATCGCTGAAACATCCACTATTTTTTCCACAGATGGACGATAGAGAATCGCCCGACCAGCATTCGTATAGATAAGTACCTTATCGCCATTTTCTGACTTCCGAAAAAAAGGCTGGTCAGTCAACTTTTCTCTGTCCGTCACTGTCGCCAAAGTCGGAGTCTCATCACTCGGCAATTCCATCACCGCACCGATCGTCTCTACTAATTGTGCTATTTCTTCTTTAGTATCAACCGTCCGTGTTGCCTGCTTATATTTGTAGTAAAAATACCCAGCCGCGCCAGCAAACAAACACAACAACAAAGAAAAGACGATCACCGATGGTTTCAAGCGCCTCAGTGCTGACATGGCACTCCCTTTACCCTCCTCTATCTTTATTTTTGCCATTACGCATTGTACATATAATCAGTACTCATTGTACTTCATACCAACCTTCAAGAGCAATGTCCATCCTTGTACATTCATGAGCAAACAGTATTTTTTTCGTGCCCGAATGATAAGGAGCAATATAACCACTCCAAAACACAAAAAGCACCCTCACACTCTCTCTCCCTGATCCGCATGAGCCCCCCAACAGAGAAGCTGTTTCTTTTTTTCAAGACATCGTAGTTCGAAAATCCCCTACCTCAATACTGTTCATCGACTTTCTGATACACGAAACGAGATGTCTCCCGAATAGAATCTTTCAGATTTCCTATATCACGACCACGCGTCATAATGCAAATCAGGTATGGATGCTGAGGAACATACACGATCCCGCAATCATGCAGCTGGTGCTCATTCCAGTTCGTTCCCGCCTCACCAAATTTATGCGACACTTTCATGTCCTGGGGTACTCCTGCTGGCAAAGCATCATGATAATCCGTAAAGGAAAGTACTTTTAACGCATGCTCGGAGAAGTTCCGCGAAAGATATGAGCTATTAAAAAGAATGCGAAAGAATCCAGCATACTCCTTTACCGTTAATTTTGCATGCGCATCCCTGATGACAGAAGTATCAGCACCAATCATGGTAAAAAGATTCTGAAGTTCTTCTACCGGAATTTTCTCAGACAGTAAATAGAGTGCCTGGTTATCAGAATACACAATCATGTGCTCAATCAACTGCTCAATCGTATAACTCGTTCCCGCTTCGAGAGATATTCGCGGTATAATGGCCTGATCGACACCTAAATCTACTGGGGCATCGAAAACAATCTGCTCTTTCAAGAGATCTGGCCTTTCCTCTGCTAGATGATAATAAATCATCATGACCGGAACTTTAAGAAGTGAGGCTGGAAAAAACTTCCCTTCCGTATTGATCCCAAAGGCCGGACCATTATTCAGGTCACGAAAATATACCGACATTTCTGTCAATTTATTTTCCTCTTTCAAAGCCTCTATAAATTTTTCCAAATCAACATGGAAATTCTCCTTTCGAGCATCTATTGATCCTGCCGCAATCTCACATTCAAGAAGAGGATTGATATATTGATAATTCCCAGGCTGGCGCACTTGTTTAGAGGAATTTTCTGAATGATTGGAGATTCGAGCAGCAAAAAAACCGACCACCATCCCAGCCGCTCCAATAAACAAACAGAGCAACACAGAAAAAACAATCCCCGATGGTTTCAAGCGTCTCAGTGCTGGCATGACACTCCCTGCGCCTTCCCCTATCTTTATTTTTGCCATACACAATTGTACATACGATCAGTACTCATTGTACTTCATACCAATACAGAAGAGCAATGGAGACCCAAACCCCTGTATATCAAATCAACAGAGCAAGGAAAAACTATCCCCTATTCTTTATGGGAGAGTTTTTTGCTTCGGGTCTGCTCAAAATATCAAAACCAGGAACACATTCCCGTCTATTATTCACTTGGAGCAACGGGATCAGATATTACAGGTGAATCAATGAGCGTATCTCCTACAGGGATATCCCCTGTAGCTGGATTGGTAACAGAATCAGATGGTGACACTTCTAATTCTGAACTGGTCATTTCGATAGGAGCAACTGATATATCTTTCACATTCCCAGTACTCTCTTTCACTGCCTCCGAATGAAAGGTCTTGCCACCTTTCACCGCGAGAGCCACCCAAGAGAATTCGAGTTCTCGTGGTGCCTTTTTATTGAGAAAAATTGTGAAGCCACTCTTACTCTTTTTCGTCACCAGATATCGAATGTCCTCATCAAAATAGGCTTGTGCTACATCGTAGTCTACTGCTTCAATGTCCTTGGCCAAGTCTTGGTCCTTCTCTGCATCAGTGGCGAGCGGACTTAATTCGTTGGTCAGGCTCACCGCTCGAATCTTCTCTCGAACATCGCTCACCAAGAATAATGGGTGGAGAAAAAAGCCAGCACAAAAATACACACTAAAAACAAAAACCGTTAAAATCCCATAAAAACGAGCTAGTTTTCTAGCACGTCGTCGTTTTGTCTGTCGCAGCAAGAGTGTTTCTACCATACTTTTCTTTCAGTATATACCAAAAAAGCGCTTCTCGCGCTCCTTTGAATC
>CAZDRG010000045.1:0-5184 GCA_964508015.1 uncultured Bdellovibrionales bacterium | reverse complement strand
GTTGAGCAAGCTGGTAGCAAGAAGATCCATGGTGTAAATTGCTTTCTATTCTCAAATCTCTCTTAATTTTTCGCACTTGAGACTTCACTCTCATCTTCGTTCAAGTATACCGTTCAAAAATATCTGGTCGTCACTCTTCTGAAGCTATGGTATTCCAAGAATAAGAAAATTTTTATTTTCTTATTCTGCTCCCTTCTTTAGAGTATACACATTTTTCCCCGCTCGAGCGAAATAGGTATTGAGGTTGATCACCACGGTAGACTTCTTCACCTGACGAATTTTGAAAACACGTTCGACAATTTCCTCACGAGAAAGGGGTTCACCAGCTTCGCGCAAAATCTCGGTAATCACATCTTTCACTGTTCCTTTCTTATACCCCCAGTCAGAAAGAGCATAGATACCACGCCCGACCAAGACAAAGCGCTGATCCTTGATCAGTTCATTGTGCACAGTTTGTGGGTGACTTTTCTTTTTCTTGGTACCATGCAAACCATATTCATCAATCATTTTTGCGATATCACGAAAATGCAGTGGTTGAGCTGAAGTCTTCAAGACTAAGTGAGCCTTTTCGCGCATACCTCGCGGTTTGATCTCGCTCCACTCGGCCAACCCCCATTTTCCAAACACATTTTGTCGAATACTCTTAGAAACCAACAGAAAGTGCAGCAAACGATCCTGTGAAAATCCTTCTACTTGCTTGGCAAATAAATCATAGAGATCATCAAGTTGCAAAGCTATTCCTGATTTTTTCAATACGAGAATCACTGTATCGTGAATTTCTTTCCATTCAGAAAAGAGGAAGCCATTCAGAAAGCATACTTTTTCGCGATCATCATTTTCCTTCTCCGTTCCGCACACCGGAAGACTCTCCAGAAAAACGGAGAGGGCACCTTGTTCGGATTTATTCTTCCCCGCCAATTTCTCAACCAGGTGATCCACTTTCATCACACCACTCTTTGATCCAAGCGCTTGCTCAATATGCTTCATGATTTCTATTACTTCCGGATACTCTTTATGTGAGGAAATCATATTCAAAGCACTGCCGACAACCTGACGTACTCGTTCGCGAGTAATTCCATACTGCTTTCCAATCTCTTCCAAAGTTCGAACCCTTCCGTCTGGTACCCCAAAACGAAATTTGACAATTTCGCGAGAACGAACTGGCAAACGTTCAAGCAATCGCTCGAGTGTCGCGACGTAAGAAAAACTTGATTTTTCAATTCCGGAAGTATGTGTTGCCATAAAGAATCCATTTATAATGCGAATATACTTGAACCAATTGCCCTTTACGCCACTCAGAATAGCCCTGAATTAAAAGGAAGATCCTCTCCACGAGGAAACGTAAGGCTATCGAAATCTACATTTGAAAGATTAACACATATTCGGAAAGAATGTCAAGAACACCTGTTCCGCTCTCAAGATTGTGTCTTCCATGAGCCATCAAAATTCTCGTTACATCAGGATAATCTGAATCATCATTCTCGGAATATGCATCTTTACAGAAAAACCCACCCAAGTCCCTACTTCCAGTCACAGGCCCCATGCTATTATAATTGCTCACTCCTAACTCCCCCCTCGTATTCTCCTTCTCACCACCGAAACGAATTCAGCCACAAAGTAGAAGAATGCCGTTGACACAAAATACGGTATGTCTCAGATGCTTTCCCATTTGCATGCTTTCAGAAAAATTATTATACTCTATACAGAGAAAATAAAAACAAAAAAGACGTTTTGATTTTCGCCATTCTGCGAGATGAAAACGAAAAATAAAAAAATAAATTATGAATCAAAATCAATCAGACAGTACCTCATTCGATGGTTTGCCCGAAGCAGAACGAGGACAAAAAATTCAGTCTCTTCGAGAAATGGTTCAAAGCGCAGAGAAAACTATCCAGAGCGCCAAAGCCATGCTTCTTCAGCTTGAAGGCAAAAAGAAAGTTGGACGTCCACGCAAAATCGATTCAGAGAATGAAGGCACGGTCATCGAAGGTCCATTTGATGGCCAAGTAATGGTCGGAACTGATGGAAAGCAATACCCTGTACCAGCGAATTACGCATCCAAATCCAAGCTCGTTGAGGGTGATATGCTGAAGCTCACCATCACAAATGATGGTATGTTCTTGTACAAGCAAATCGGCCCAGTAGAACGTCGCAATGCTCTTGGTATCATGACGCAAGATGAAAACGGCAGTTATTATGTCCTTACCAATGGCAAGCCCTTCCGCGTGCTTCTCGCTTCAGTCACCTATTTCAAAGCGCTTCCGGGAGATGAAGTCGCTATCGTCCTCCCGCGAGATATCGATAGCAATTGGGCAGCCATCGAAAACGTTATTCAACGTGGCGCATACAAAGACTGGCAAGCTGATTTAAAAAAAGCAACTGAGGCCAACGAAGCGATGAATGCGTGGAAGGTAGACCTCAAAGAATCTCCTGTTACAGCCTCCAATCCAACAGAAATAGAAGAGAGTCCGGTTGATTCAGCTGTTCTTGATGATTGGGTACGTGATATGGAAGAAATCGAGAAAGAAATCCGCGCCGCAGAGGCATCGGTTTCCACCTCTTCAAGCAAAGAATAGACTTCCTTTATATCTACCTTTTTACTTCCCATCCATGAATACAGAAGAACATACTGGTTCCAAAAGAGACTACTTCTTTGGAACTGCTGCTGGATTTCTGATAGGGCTGCTTATTCTTCCTATCCTCAAAACAGCGAAACCGGATTTCTTTGAATCTCTCAGCCTCATTCTTGTTCCTGTTTTTACCATTCTGGTTCCACTTGGTCTCGTAGTAGCCAACTGGATTAGCCGAAAGTTCGCTATTATCTGGCAACTCGCAAAATTTTTGGTCATTGGTGTACTCAATACACTGGTAGATCTTGGGATACTCGCCTTCCTTTTCTCCCTTGCTTCCCTCTCTGGTACTGCCATTGCATCCAACGATATTTTGCTCACCTTGTTTGTTCCAGTGACCTTCTTCATCCTTTACAAGAGTATTTCTTTCATCATTGCCAATATCAATAGCTATTTCTGGAACAAGTATTGGACTTTCGGGACAGACAATCATAAGAAAACTTCCACGGAATTCACCCAGTTCTTTTTAGTTAGCCTGATCGGTTTTGTTATTAATGTTGTCGGCTCGTCTCTTGTGTTCACATTTTTCCATCAAATTGGCGGACTCACTGCTGATCAATGGGGACTCATCGGTGCGGCAGTCGGAAGCATCTCGGGACTCGCCTGGAACTTTATTGGCTACAAATTCATTGTCTTCAAAGGACCCGGAAACCAACTGGCCTAAAACCTATTTTCCGATTTTTCCATCAAAAACGGCTCTTCATTGAGCTTTTTTTCTTCAGCAAAACAAGGTACAATGTAGTAGTATAAAGATCGATATTGAGTATTTGTGATTTTTTGTTTATGTCTGTCACCCTCTACCGGAAATACCGTCCTCAGCATTTCTCGGATGTCATCGGCCAAGAGTCTGTCGTCCGGACATTTGAAAATGCGCTCAAGCTTGGAAGAGTCGGCCAGTCCTATCTCCTCACCGGCCCCCGCGGAACCGGTAAGACAACGCTGGCCCGCCTCTATGCAAAAGCTGTCAATTGTAACCATCGAAAAGGCTCCGAACCCTGCGACAGCTGTGAGCACTGTCGTCAGATCGAGGAAGGCCGTTCGCTGGATATCATTGAGATCGATGCTGCATCACACACGGGTGTCGACAATATTCGGGAGCTTCGTGATACAGTCAAACTTCTCCCGACGACCGGTTCACACAAGATCTATATCATCGATGAAGTGCACATGCTTTCAACGGGGGCTTTCAATGCCCTGCTCAAAACTCTCGAGGAGCCACCAGCACATGTCATTTTCATCCTCGCGACCACTGAGATCCACAAAGTGCCAGCAACCATCCTCTCCCGCTGCCAACGTTTCGACTTGTCTCGTCTCCCCATCAAAAGTATCGCGGCTAAACTAACCCAAATTGCAAAAACAGAGAAAATACAGATTACCCCAGGAGCGATTCATATGATTGCCGAAATCGCCGAGGGTGGCATGCGGGATGCTGAATCTCTTCTCACTCAAATAGTCAGTCTCACTGATAATGCCATCGATGAAACCACTGTCTCGGTCATGTTCGGTTCCGCGGAAACCAAAAATCTCATCGCACTTACCGAATACCTTGCTGTGAAAGACTTACCTGCCGCTCTAGAGCTCATTGGAACGCTCTCCGAAGATGGCAAGGACCTCTCTGTCTTTGCTGGCTCTTTTTTGAATTTTCTTCGCAAGCTCCTTCTCATAAGCGCAGCACCCAATGCATTTCTCCCATTTCTTGATGACCTTGCCGAAAACTCACGCCTTGCTCTCGTAGACATGAGCACTCGACTCACTCCACAAGAAATCGTCCGCATGCTTGAATTTTTCCAAGCTGCCAAACGTGATTCCAAAAACGCAACCATCCCTGAGCTGCCACTCGAAATTGCTATCGTCAAAAGTCTTTCCCCTGATACTCTATCTCCGTATTCTCCCCAGCCGACATCCACCCCATCAGCTCGACCTATTTCGCCAGTCACTCCTCCTACGCCACTCAAGGCAGTCTCCCCTCTGCCCAAAGCTCCACTGACTGTGCAAACAGAAACAAAAGCAACTCAAAAATTAACTCCTCCTCCCGAACCAGAACACGCAGCGCTTCCTCCCGCTTTTTCTCTTGAAGAAATCAAAACTGCCTGGCAAAGTATTGTCGGACAAACCAAAATCCTCAATGCTTCCCTCGCTCTTGCCCTCATGCAATCAAGCCCAAGCGAAGTGCGCGGACAGATGCTTATCCTCCAAACCAAGCACAATTTTCACAAGGAACGACTTGAGAGTCCTGAAAGTAAATTGACGCTCGGCCAGGCCTTTGCTAAGATTCTTTCGTTCGAACCGAAGTTTCAAATCGTGCTCGAAAAGGCGTCCGTGACCAGTACGCCATCCGCCACACCAGACACCTCACTCGTTTCCCATGCTCTTGAGATGCTCGGTGGCAAGATTGTTCCAGAGCAAGGATAGTACATGAAAAATGACATTTTTGGGGAGTAGCCAAGCGGTAAGGCAGGGGCCTTTGAAGCCCCCATGCGAAGGTTCGATCCCTTCCTCCCCAGCAAAAAATTTATGTCTATTCAAATCACATATTTTGTTCACGGCACAACGA
>CAZDRG010000044.1:0-5295 GCA_964508015.1 uncultured Bdellovibrionales bacterium | reverse complement strand
TTTCAATTCAATTATCTATTATACACTATATACAGATTTTAGTCAATGCCAGCTCCTGTTTTGCTTGAAAAAAAGGGATTTTTTGTGTTACAGTAATTCTATTATGCCAGAAACAGAAATCCCCAAAATCTACACCCCACAAGACTGGGAAAGTCAGCTCTATTCACAGTGGGAAGCGAGCGGACTCTTCAATCCGGATACCTGCATCAAGACTCAAATTACCGATACCACCAAACCGGTTTTTTCCATCGTGCTTCCGCCACCCAATGTCACCGGCACCCTCCATGCCGGGCACGCCGCCATGCTGGCCATCGAAGATGCCTTCGTTCGTTATCACCGCATGCGAGGAGATCGGACACTCTGGCTCCCCGGGACTGACCACGCCGCTATCGCTACTCAAAGTAAAGTCGAAAAAATCATTTTTCAGAAAGAAGGACGTACCCGCTATGATCTCGGTCGCGAAGCGTTTCTCGAGCGAGTAGAGGCATTTGCGCAAGAAAGTCACGACACGATTGTCAATCAGTGCAAAAAAATGGGTTCTTCGCTTGACTGGTCACGTGAAGCCTACACGCTTGATGAAAAACGCTCCTTCGCTGTCCGTACTGCTTTCAAACAAATGTATGATGATGGACTCATCTATCGAGGCTCTCGTATCGTCAACTGGGACCCAAAGGGTCAAACCACGATTTCGGATGATGAGATTGTCTACCGAGAAGAATCGACCACCTTGTACTACTTTCAGTATGGTCCATTTGTGATCAGTACTGCCCGACCTGAAACCAAATTTGGTGACAAATATGTGGTCATGCATCCTGATGATGAACGATACAAAGAGTGGCAACATGGACAAACTTTTGAAACAGAATGGATCAACGGACCGATTACCGCCACGATTATCAAAGACACATCCATCGACATGGCCTTTGGCACTGGTGTCATGACTATTACACCCTGGCACAGTCTCGTCGACTTTGACATCGCTCTCCGCCACGGACTCGACAAAGAGCAAATCATTGATGAGCAAGGGAAACTCCTCCCCTTGGCTGCCGAATTCGCCGGCATGGATATCACGGAGGCTCGTCCACTCATAATCGAGAAACTGCGCGCTAAAAACCTGGTCGTGAAAGAAGAAACATACACACACAATATCGCCACCGCCGAACGCACTGGTGGTATCGTGGAACCGCAAATCAAACGTCAGTGGTTTGTCGCTGTCAACCAAGAATTCAAGCGCGATGGTCAGCCGACCACACTCAAACAACTCATGCAAAAATCCGTTTCGTCTGGTGACATCACTCTCCTCCCAGCCCGTTTCGAAAAAACCTATTTCCACTGGATCGATAATCTCCGTGACTGGTGCATCAGCCGACAAATCTGGTTCGGCCATCGCATCCCCGTCTGGTATCGAGGAGAGGAAATATTCTGCGGTGTCGAAGCCCCGACAGAGGCAGGATGGGAGCAAGATCCTGACACACTCGACACGTGGTTCTCTTCAGGACTCTGGACTTTTTCAACACTCGGTTGGCCAGATACCAAAGCAGCCGATTTCAAAACCTATCACCCGACCACCCTTCTCGAAACTGGTTACGATATTCTCTTTTTCTGGGTGGCGCGCATGATACTCATGAGTGAATACCTCATCGGCACTCGTCCCTTCGACACCGTCTATCTCCACGGTCTGGTTCGTGATGAGCAAGGCCGTAAAATGTCCAAAAGTCTCGGCAACACCATTGATCCGCTCACGGTCTCCGAGCAGTACGGCGCTGACGCACTTCGTCTCGCTCTGATATCAGGTTCAACACCAGGTAATGATACTCGACTTTCCGATGAGAAAATTGTGGCTATGCGTAACTTTACCAATAAGCTATGGAATCTCGCGCGCTACGTGGGCACGATGAGCGAAGCACATACCGAAGAAAAAAAGCCATCAGATGCTGATCGATTTATTCTCGAAAAACTCAAAACGATTACCGCCAGCGTGACTCGTCATCTGGATGAACAACACTACGAACTCTCTCTTGCTACCGAAGAACTCCGAGATTTCACTTGGGGAGATTTTGCTGACTGGTATGTCGAGGTGCATAAAATCGAAAAAAATGATATCCTTCTACGTTTTACCTTTGATGCCATTCTCAAACTCTGGCATCCATTCATGCCTTTTGTTACCGAGGCTATTCATCAAACCTTTCATTTCAATCCAAGCCCATTCCTCATGGTGGCTCCCTGGCCAGTATTTGATACCACGCAAGCAGAAGTCGCCACCCAAAATCGCTTCGAACTCCTCAAAGAGCTCATTGTCGCCATACGCAATACACGTGCCAACTATCGCATCGAACCAGCCAAAAAAATGTCTCTCAGTGCCTTTGGGGCTTCCGAGCAGACTCTGCGAGACAATGAAGCGGTCTGCAAGCGACTGGCACGTCTCGAGAACATATACACTCTTTCGAATGATATCGCTCCTGACAACACGATTCCTGTTCAGGCTGGACCGCTCAGAGTATTTCTTCACCTCGACGGCATTATTGATATGGAGAAAGAAAAGCAGCGACTCACAGCTGAGCTGGCCGAAAAGACCCGCTACATCACATCACTTCAAAACCGACTCAATGATCCGAAGTTCGCCTCACGAGCACCAGCACACATCCTCACGCAAACTCAGGCTCTTCTCGATGAAGCACACTCTGCCGCCGCTCGTCTCAAAGAATCTCTTACTCAGTTTGATGCCTCATAGGATCAGATTTGATCGCCGCATCTTCTGGTCAAAATAGACACCTAGATACATGTTCCCAATCACCTCTCTCATTTATGGGGCTCTTGCCGCACTTGCTGCCTTTCTTCTTGAAAGTCTGTTTCTTACCGGCATGTCACTGCATTTCATTACCTTTCTCGTTGGTGCATTACTTGAAGAAGGAGCTAAGCTCCTATTCCTCTTCCAGTGGCAGAAGCGATTCATTGCTTCGGCACCACCGCTCCTCCCGTATCAATTCTTCCTCTTTGGTTTGTTCGGTATGGGATTCGCAATAATCGAAATATCACTCGCTTCTCCTCCGAATATCAGCATTCTCCTCTCTCTTGCAAGTATTCACACTCTCACTTCACTGCTCCTCGGGTACATACTCCTGAAAAAGTCCTCCCCTCTCTCCCTCCTCTTTCTTGGCTTCATACTGGCTGTCTGTCTCCACACCGGTTACAATCTGGTCGTGACCTCCTTGCAGTAACCGGAAACGGGATTTATACTAGAAGAGTATCAAGTTACTCATGATAATTATTTCTTTTGTATGTTAAAACAAAAACCATCTTTCTTCGAAAGATTAACTGGTGCGCAAAATGTGAGTCACGATAATTTTGAAGCTTCTGTTCCTGTCTTTACTCAAGACGAGGAGGAAAATATTACTATGAATGATGCTAGCCAGAGCTTCCAGCCGGTGTCGTCTCCTCAATGGGCACAGCCTTCTTTTCAGCATACTGAACACATTACCGAGCCAGAGATTGCCGACGGATCTGAAGGACAGTTAACGATTGACGTCTACCAAACTGAAAATGATATCGTCATCAAATCTACCATTGCCGGTGTCAAACCAGAGGATTTGGATGTGAGTATCAATAATGATATGGTGACTGTCAAAGGTGAACGCCGGAACGAAGAAGTCGTCGAAGATGGCAGTTACTACTATCAAGAATGTTACTGGGGAGGATTTTCCCGCTCAGTCTTGCTCCCAGTGGATGTCATTCCAGAAAAAGCTGACGCCTCACTCAAAAATGGCATCCTGACCATCCGTCTTCCAAAGGCTGACACTACCAAAACCAAAAAAATACAGGTTCGCGGCTTCTAAACTCACTTCGGAAACAAGCTCGGACTCGATTAGCGTGCTCTTTTGATTTACTCGGGATAGCCCATTTCGGGCTTTTTTCTGCTCACCAATTAAAATTTGAAATTCCCTATATTCATGCGTTTCTCAAGACTCCAATACCGACGACATCGACTCTTTCTGCTTTCGAATATCTCTCTCTCGATTGGCATGTTTTTTGTTCTCTTTCCGCTCTCTGCCGAGGCGGCGTCTCTGCCACACTCTCTGATTCTCAAGACAGACATCAAATCTGTGACTTTTTCACAAGATGACATGACTTCGTGGATAGCGATCAGTATCACTCCCTCTCTTGATATGTCTCTCCTTTCAGAAGCCGAAAATACCGATTGGTGTGATGAAAGTAGTTTCACTTCGTGCGACTTGTTCCTCTCAAGACGAACCCGTCTCCACACTATCGTCACTTTCCAGGCAGAAATCCAGAAAGAATCCTTGCGAGATTCTCTTGCTCAAGCCTCCAAGGAGCTCAATATGGAACCCCTGAATGCCGTCCTTGCAGTCAAGGACAATACTATGACCATCGAACAGCCTGAGCAATCGGGTTTTCAAGTAGACATTGAACAAACGACCCAGGCTGTCTTGGTAGCCCTTGTAAAATCCGATAACCAAGCAGTTGTGGTCGATGCACGTGGCAACATCCTTGAGCCAACCACCAAAAGTTCTGATATCGACCGACTGGGCATCAAAGACCTCATCGCGGAAGGAACGACCAATTTCGCTGGCTCCCCTAAAAATCGTATCTTCAATATCAATCGTGCCCTCAAACAATTTCAAGGAATTCTCATTGCACCTGGAGAAGAATTTTCCTTCGTAAAATATCTTGGCCCTGTCGACGGGGAGAACGGATATCTACCTGAGCTGGTCATTAAGAATAACCGGACCGAACCGGAATTCGGTGGCGGTATCTGCCAAGTCTCAAGCACCGTCTTTCGCACCGCTATATATGCCGGACTCGAAATAACGGCTCGGCGCAATCACGCATACCCGGTCAGCTATTATCGCCCCTACGGAATGGACGCGACTATCTATATTCCAAATCCCGACCTCAAGTTTGTCAACAATACTCCAGGGCATATCTTTCTTCAATCTTCCGTCTCGGGTACTCGGCTTACCTTTCAAATGTACGGCACCAATGATGGACGCACTGTCAAAGTCGATGGACCTCACATTCTTGAGAGCAATCCTGACGGCAGTATGCGCACCATCTTCACTCAGGAAGTCAGTGACAGCGCAGGTCAAAACTTCATCAGAGACAGTTTTCGAAGTAATTATAAATCCCCTTCACTTTTTCCTCATCCAGGTGATGAAATTCTCAAAACAAAACCCTTCGACTGGTCAAAGCGACAATGGGAAGAATATACTCGAATTCACACACGCTAACCCTGCTTCGGACAAAAAGATTGACGATTTCTCTATTTTTTGATACATT
>CAZDRG010000043.1:0-5324 GCA_964508015.1 uncultured Bdellovibrionales bacterium | reverse complement strand
GTGCTGGTATTGATCAAGAAGAAAAAGACCAGCGAGTAGACCAATTCCACGTATATGAAGCAAGATAAATCCGTAGAGTTCCGACACGATGACGTCTCCTTTCCAAAACAAAGAACTTAACTTTTAGAATACCCTTTCCCGAAACACCACGTCAATTATTAGAAGAAGGATCACTACGTCATCCTCTTTGCGCTCAATCCCAACATCAAACAGAAGAAGAGAATACCAAAATGAGTAGTCCACAACCAATGATCAAGACAGAGACTCAAAAATAACACACCAGACACGGCAAAGAATAAATTATGTTTTTCCTGAAGCGCAGACCAAATACGTGAGATAAAATAAAGTATACATAAAACCGCTCCTACCACGCCAAGCTCAACAAAGACCAATACAAAAACATTATGCACCGGCTGAACACTCCAAATGGGACGTTCTGGTTGCGCCTGTATCACCGCGGCAGTGAAATTTCCTGCACCGACTCCAAGCCAGATATTTTTTTTACTTATAACTTCCCAAGCATCCGCAAGTGACTGGACTCGCTCTGAAACTGAGTGTTCACTTTCAATAACACGACCATCAAAACGCGGAAGAACTGTCTCTCGTAGTACCCAGGAGAAAATCAGTGTTGCCACGCAAAACACCATGAATACTCTCGCTATCCGTTTCTCGCCCTCGTTCTTCAACACGGCAGATTTCCGGGAAGATTGGACAGATACTTGCACAACAGAAACGAGGGACAGCACAAGCATTCCTATCGCTGTCCCGACCCAAGCAGTACGGGAGAATGTCAGAAAAAGTCCTAGAAGAAGAATCATACCCCCTCCCCATACCACCCATTGCACTCTCGTTGATAACACCCGATGTGAAAAATATCCCATTCCAAGAACCAGGATCGCTCCCAGATACCCTCCCAACATATTGGGATGAGGAAAAGTGCCATACGAACGCAACCAACGACCCGTATCATTCTTCAATACCGATGTTCCCGCTTGCCAAGCTTCATGTCCGCTCATTCCAAGCCATGTTGAGACAAAAGTACTCTGCGTCAGGAATTGCCCGATACCGAGTATACTTTCGAGTACCGCACCGATACACAGAATAATAATCGCCCAATTCACTTCGTGTTCATCGAGTGAGTGCGCTATCCAAAAAACACTCAGAGCCAGAAGCAGCTTCACAACAAAATACCCAGCCAATACCTGATCGGGTGCCCAAAGTATCGAAAGACCAGCCCAGAAGATGAAACCAATACACAGGATATCTCGCTTCACAAGCAACTGCTTCACATACTGGAGCGCAAAAACAAACTTTTTCTTTGCTGTTTGCTCGGAAGCAAAGGGCATCAGAAAAAGTTGTTTTTGCGTTCCAGTCAAACGCGCTATTCGATGTCTTTGCCCCTCGAAATTCGACCTTGTTCGCCTATGCACAAAATATCTCGCCCCATACCATCCGAGTATCAGCACCAACAAAGTATCCGCCGCGTATATTCCAATTGTCCCGTACTGCCATTTCTCTCCTCCAATTATCGTCTCACGCAACAAATACACCGTTTGAAGCGGGAAAATCCCCAAAAAGAGAACAAAGAGATATATTCCGAATCGTCGCATGTCAGTTATGAAAAGATGTGTTTTTTTAGCCTATCATTGCTGAGAATACCACTTTTTGATACCCTGAGTCTATGCAATACATCACTTTTTCCGGCGTGGATGGCAGCGGCAAATCCACCCAGCTCGAACTTCTCAAAGAACACCTCATTGGTGAGGGTCACAAGGTGGCCTATTTCCACGCAATCGAATTCTCTCTCGCCAATCGCCTCATGCGAATTTTCAAAAAACAAAAAAACTTCCAGCCCGGACAAGAAAAGGCGGTCACTCAAGCTTCGATTCTGACTCTTCTCCTCCGTCAGAAATTCCTCTTCCTCGATATATTTCGCTTCCGACGCTTTATGTCCCGACTAGAAAGCGAGGGATACGAGTATCTTCTTTCGGACCGCTCTTTCTTCGATAGTCTGATTCATCTTGAATATCTCGCGCTCCCACATCACAATACCCTTCGTGTTCTTTTCTGGCGCACCCGAGCCAATCTCATCGAAGAGTATCTGCCCAAACCAGATATCGCCTTCTATTTCGACCTCGACCCACATCAAATCATGTCTCGAGAGCGTATCCCCGAACAAGGTATTACCTATCTTCAGGAAAAACAAACTCTCTTTCAAGAGAAACTGGCTTCTTGGAACATGCAGATTCTTGATGCCGATCAGCCAGCCGATAGCATAGCCACCATTATTCTCGAAAAAATATCAACCGTCATGCCATACCCGAGACGCCGAGGTATTGACAGTTAAAGAGGAATCTGATACTCTGTATCGGCAGTCAGTTCTTTCGATATCAATTGACAATCACCTCCCGAGAAGTGCGCTTTTCAAGCAAGAAGAGCTTAGCTCTCGGGAGCGTGGAAGTGTTCTACTCGAGATAGTGTCGCGAATCGCGCCTAATCGGTAGGACAAGGTGCTTAACAGAGCTCATTGCGGGTCGATGGAGAACGGGGCAATTCCCCCCCCGCCCCCCTGGTTGCTCGGTTCTCATTCGAATCCGATACCCACCCTGAGACTGCAGCCGCCGTTTTTCACTCCACGCTCCCCCCCTCATCCCGGCTATCCACCCACGTGTGCGATAGTCTTTTTTCTTTTCCTCCCATAAAAAGCTACAATACGAAGTAAGATGACTCTTGTGAATCACGTATGATACTTTCACTCTCAAAAAACACTCGTCGAGCACGTACCAAGCGCTCCACGCCCCAAGAGAGCAAACTCTGGTCGCGACTCAAAAACAAAGCACTCGGACATCGCTTCGTCCGCCAACATGCCCATGGTCCCTATATGGTTGATTTCTGTTGCGTCGAAAAGAAACTCGTCATCGACATCGATGGTTGGAAACGAAAAGACAACAAAGAACGCGACCGAGATCGGGCGGCATACTTTTCTGATTTTGATTACACAGTGCTCCGATTTTGGAACAATGAAATCAATGATAATCTCAATGGAGTCGTCACACAAATAACCAAGCACCTCCAATAAACGCCCCTATGAAAAAATTTTCACAAGCACTTGTCTGGCTGACTCTCTCTGAAATTGTCTTTAATATCGCAGGCTACGTCATTCAATCAGCAGTCGGTCGTATCCTTGGTCCGGCTGATTATGGTCGCTACAGCCTCGTGGTAACCCTCACCACGATGGTGATTATCCTGATTGGCAACGGTATTCCGACCGCTATGTCCAAATACCTGGCCGAAATCTTTGAAAGTGCCCCCGAAAAAATTCTCGGCATCAAGCGTCAGGCCATCCGTCTCCAAATTATACTCATGTCTGCCGTCACTGTTCTCTTTTTTCTCGCGGCGCCACTCATCGCTCGTGCCTTACATGATCCGAGTCTGACTCCACTTTTTCGACTCTCTGCACTCATCATTCCTGCTTTTGCGGCCGCCTCTTTCTATTTTTACTACTATACCGGACTCCATTTCTTTCGCCTTCAGGCAACACTCAAAATGATGCGCGCTCTCGGACGTGTCATTTTCATTATCAGCTTCGCTTATTTCTTCGGTGTTCAGGGTGCTATCTCGGGATATATTGCGGCTCCACTTTTCGTCTTCGCTATCGCTCTCATAGCAGACATTTTTATTACCCATCGCTATTTCCCACACGTGAAACAGTCAAAGTCCGAGGTCATCGCATTCTCAGGGAAAACTATTCTCGCCTATGCAGGACCGCTCACTCTCTTTCTCCTGTTCTACGAATTTATCCTCACTCTTGACCTCTACTTCGTCAAAAGCCTCCTCGGAAGCGATTACCTCACCGGAATTTACAATGCCGCCATCACTGCCGGACGTATTCCGTACTATCTCTTTTATGCCCTAACGATCATTCTTCTTCCTGCTATTTCCAAGACCACAGCCGAACGCGATACCACAGAAACTGAGAATCTGGTCAACAAAGCTCTCCGTCTCATGGTTTTTCTCCTCTTCCCGCTGGTGGCGCTCCTCACGCTCTACGCCCCTCAAATACTCCAGCTCTTCTACGGAAACGAATACGCCTCTGCCATTTGGCCGATGCAAATCTACGCCATCGGAGTTGGATTTCTCACGGTCTTTTACGTGCTCTCATTCGCCCTCAACGGCGCAGGGCTCGTCAAAATTCCTCTCAAGCTCGCCTTTTTCGGATTTCTCGGCATGATAGCGCTCAATTTTCTCTTGATACCAAAATGGCTCCTCGTTGGTGCCGCCCTTTCCACGACATTCGTCTCTCTTGCGATCACCGTCGCTATCCTTCTTTCCGTCAAGCTCCATTTTCGTGTCCAACTTTCTCCAAGAACTCTCTTTGCTTCTCTCGGCAGTGTCATCATCCTCATCATCTGTTATTCAATTCTTCCAAGTGGTCACTTGAGCTTCCTCTTTTCAGGAACAGTGCTTGCGCTTCTTCATTTCGCGCTCCTTCGTTTCGCTGGTGAGCTCACCGATGCAGACATTGCCCCCATTCTCAAAATCTTCAAGAAAAAATCCTTGAAATAACGCGACTCAGGGTAAAGAACGTCGATACCCAGACGGTTCTTAATTCTCGAGAGCGTGTCCAAAACGATACACGTCAATGGAACCACGCACCGATGGATGACTCACTTTCTCCGCTCGTTGCTTCATCCAAGCTTCAGCCTCATTGGAAAAATAATCATAATCATTCTCCGAAAGGATAATCCAGCCGCTCTGGTTATCCCTCTGTATCTGCTCGAGTGCATCGACCGAAAGCCTCTCTCGATTCAATTCATCGCCGAGATCATACACGCGCATCTTGGCTCCACTCCAATAGTAGTTGCGAAAATTACGCGTGACGAGCACGTCTGTTGGCAGTCGGTTTTTGGTGACATACTCGAACACTTTCCGATAATTCGGATTGTCGCCCGATGATGTCTCGTGATACGTATTATTCTCTTCAAAGAAATACCCAAAATTTGGCACCAACATGACCAATAGAAACAATGCTCCCCAGGCAGTCCGTCTTCCCCATCCGACAAAGCGCTCACGAAGCGATTCCCAAAGACCCAAAATACCAGCCGCAACCAAAATTATTCCAAATGACTGAGCAAAAAAGATATACTGTGGACCCGCATTGCGTCGGAAAAACCAGATGGCACAGGCAAGTGGAATCAGATAGGAAAACACCAGATATCCAGCCGCCCGAGTATTTCGTTCATGCACCGCGAGAGAATAGACGCCAAAACCCATGAGCAACACCGCGAGCAAAGGATGTGCGTAATCGGTCATCACATAACCAA
>CAZDRG010000042.1:0-5341 GCA_964508015.1 uncultured Bdellovibrionales bacterium | reverse complement strand
TTTTTCATACTGACACTCTACACCAGAGTGTCCTAATTCAGAACGGAATGAACGTGGCAACAACGATACAAGAAGAACGGTTACGATGGGTCATACCCATCGTAACGAAGGGAATGAGACTCATTGACATGGCTCGGGTCTGTCCGCATGGCAAAAGGAGTCTGGAACGGTGGGTAGCGGCCTACCGGAAAGGAGGAAATGAAGCCCTCATCCCTCACTCAACACGTCCTAAGACTGAACCAGGAGAAACACCTATCCATATCAAGGAACGAGTCATTCGCTTGCGGAAGAAAACAAAGCTGTGTGCTCTGAAGTTGTCTTGGCGACTGGAGAAAGAAGGGATTGAAATTCACGAGCGAACCATTGGGAAAATCATCAAAGCCGAGGGATTAGTCCGAAAGTATCGAGTGAAGAAAGTGAAGATGCAGTATGTGAAAGTACCCCTCCTCCCGGGAGAGCTCATCGAAATCGATGTGAAGTATGTGCCAGGAACTATTGAAGACAAGCCATACTTCCAGTATACCGCTATCGATTGTGCTTCACGATGGAGATACCTTGAGGCCTACGATGAACAAACCAATCATCACTCCATTCGTTTTCTTGAGACCGTCATCAGAGTGTTTGGCTATCGTATCCGCTCTGTGAAGACGGATAACGGAAGTATCTTTACCAATTACTACACGGGCACCAACAAGCGCAGTGATATGACAGTAAAGACCATCCATGCTTTCGACATCTTTTGTCAGAATCATGGTATCATCCACTATCTCATTGATCCTGGAAAGCCAGCTCAGAACGGCAAGGTAGAGCGCTCTCATCGAGAAGACCAGGAGAAATTCTACGAACAAAACACTTTCACCTCATTCGTAGATTTGCAAAGAAAGATGAAACGATGGAATATGTATTACAATGACTTGGAACATTGTGGTTTGAATGGAAAAACGCCTAATGAATATTTGAAAGAATTTGAATTAACTAACCCGCCAAATGTGTGTACCTAAAACACCCCCACTATCTCTTCCCACCAAGAGCACAGAGCAAATTCTTCTTGGCGCGATTGACACGACTCGCGACGGTGCTCATGGGGATGCCAACAATCTCCGATATTTCCCGATATGACCGGTCGAGATAATAGCGCAGGGTCAGAATTTCGCGATGCTCTTCGCTCAAAAGTCCGAGTGCTTCCCGGACATCATCGCGGAGCTCACGGCGAATCCATTTTTCTTCCACTGTCTCAGGAGAATCAAGAGAACGTTGCTCTCCTCCAGTCTCCACGATATCGTCCCACGAAACCACCACTGGTCGACGACTTCGCCTCCGAATCCAATTTGCCCCTTCATTATGTGCAATGCGATACATCCAGGGAGAAAATTTCCGTTCCACGTCAAAAGCTTCAAGATGCTGATACGCTTTCACAAACACATCCTGCAGCACATCTTCGGCATCGTCACGATTCCCGATCAGATGTGCCAGATACAAAGAGAGCTTTCGCTCATAACGAGACACAATTAACTGGAAAGCGGCTACCTCACCCCTCCTCACCCGCAAGATGATTTCTTCATCACTTTCGACCCGATAATTCATTTGGTGTTTTCTTACTCGCAGAGACACTCCCAAGAATACACCCAGTATACACGACATTTCACTCAGATTCCGCGCTTCTTCGCTTTTGACACAGGCCGAAGAAAGGTGTTATACAAACTTTAGTCATCTTTACAACCGAAGTACAACTAGGAGATCAGCGTGTTAAAAATCCTCAATTCCCTCTGGTATACCATCTACAGTTCCCTTCTCGCGTCCATCATCCGGCTTCGCTGGCATCGTCTCTGGGTGCGCGAAGATAAGTTTCACACCTCACTCAACATGGATACCAATGTCATGCGACACTTAGCCGTGGGAGCAAGCCCGCTTACGCAACTTCTCCTCGGCCTTACATCGATTCCGGAGTACCTTCGGGATCTCACTTGGCGTCGTGCCATCGCACACGAACGAGATCTGTTCGGAAGAAGAAACACCTACTCCTCCTTTGACCACCTCATCTCCTGTCTGCGTGATATTCGCGCCGTTTGGCGATTCTATTATCCGAAAAAATCGCCGAATGCTCTCGCGCTCAAGTTGCTCGCACAAAGCCAGTCATTCGATCAGACCAGCAAAACAGCCTGGTTCTGGCTCGATCTGTGCGCCTGCCGAGACATATGTGGGATTATCGCTGGAATCCCGTTCCTTTGTTTCGCCCTGCTCTCCTATGCTCTCGGAGGAACCAATGCCTTCATCGCTGCATTTACTGATTGGCATCTCCTCGCCTGGTTCTTATTGGGAGGCGGAGCTGGTGCGTTTTTCGCTGTCTTTATCCTCCGGTACAATCACTATGCAATAGGCTACCGGCGAGAATTTCGCTATGTTTGTCCGCTGCTCTAAGTTTTCGTCTTTCATCCTTCCGGGGAGCCCCTGTATCATTCAGGGCTCCCCGTTTGCTTTTACCTTGTCATTTCGCTCGGCACTCGCTAGAGTACGTATTATGTATATTCTCGCTCTCGAAACCTCTTGCGACGATACCGCTGCCGCCATAGTCGAACAGACTACGGATGGCCTTTTTGTGCGTTCGAGCGTGGTTTCATCGCAAATCGCCCTCCACGCAACTTATGGTGGAGTTGTTCCCAATCTCGCTGCTCGCGAACACGCCAAAAATATCGTCCCCGTCATAGAGGCCGCTCTCCAAGGAGCCAAACTCACCAAGACTGATATTGACCTCATCGCTGTGACCCAGGGTCCCGGTCTCATTCCTGCCCTTCTCGTCGGCACGACCGCCGCCAAAACCCTCTCTTTCCTCTGGCAAAAACCCCTCCTCGGCATTCACCATATCGAAGGACATATTTACGCGAATTTCATCAATCAGACTCCCCAATCAAATATCGAGCATCAAGAATCCGTTTTCCCACTCCTCGCGCTCGTAGTCTCCGGTGGGCATACTCAACTCATGCTCATGCGAGATCATTTCCAATACGAAATCCTCGGTGAAACCCAAGATGATGCCGTAGGTGAGTGTTTCGACAAAGTTGCTCGACTTCTCGGACTCCCCTATCCGGGCGGCCCTCTCGTCGCCAAGCGCGCCGATGACTGGAGAAGCCTCATTTCTGATCCCGCAAAAAATACACTGGAGAGTTCTCAAATCAAAAATCGAGAATCGAGAATCCTATTTCCTCGCCCCATGCTCGGAAGTGATAATCTCCATTTCTCCTTCTCAGGCCTCAAAACATCCGTTCTCTATTTTCTCAAAAAACATGAGGCCGACTTGAAGAATGAAGACTTCGTGAGCGAAGTCTGTCACGAATTCCAAGAAGCCGCGGTTGATGTCCTCGTCGGGAAGACACAGCGGGCGCTGGAAGAATATTCTCCCCACACATTCATTATCGCCGGTGGTGTCTCGGCCAATGTCCGACTCCGTAACCGATTACGTAACTTAATCAGTGAACGATTCCCTGACACGGTATTTCTCACGCCTGAATTCCAGTATTCTCTCGATAACGCCGCGATGATTGGTGCGGCCGCTGCCTTCCGCTTCGCCGCCCTTACACCCGATGCCAAGCAAGCCCTGACTGCATCCTGGCGCACCCTCGATCCCGATGCTAATCTTCCGATTACTCCCCTATGATTGTCACTCCTATCAAAACGCATATCGTCCGACCTGGCGAACAGACTCTTCTCTCATTTCTCGATCTCAATCTCACAGATCTTCCTGAATGTTCCATACTCGCTTTGAGTGCAAAAATCATCTCACTGTGTGAGAATCGCGTAGCCGATCTCTCAAGAGACAAGGAATCCCTTATCCAAGAAGAAGCCGACTACTATCTCCCGAAGCAATTCCGACGCTTTGGAGCGAGCGGAACCGTCATTCACCATGCCTTCATCGGTGCTGCCGGTATCGATGAGAGTAATGCGTGCGGCCAGTACGTCCTCCTCCCACAAAATCCCCAACTTGCGGCTGATACTGTCTACCAGTACCTCAGAAAACGTTTCGCACGCAAACAAATAGGTGTCCTCATTACTGATAGTCACTCCACACCAATGCGTCGCGGGGCTTCGGGTATTGCTCTTGCCTATCGCGGATTTGTCGGCCTCAGGGATTATCGAGGAAAACCAGATCTCTTCGGTCGTAAACTCGTTATGGAACAGGCGAATATTCCCGACGCGCTCGCCTGCGCCGCTGTCCTGACCATGGGTGAAGGCAATGAACAAACTCCGCTCGCGCTTTTCGAAGATATTCCTCACATCGCATTCAACGAAAATGCACCCACGCCAGAAGAGCTCAGCCAATTCTTCGTCAATCTGGAAAATGATATTTTTTCTCCCCTGATTGACTTTCAGCATCTCAAAAAAACAAAGTACTAAATGATTTCTTTTTTGACCTCATTTTGCAAAAAAAAATTCGCGGCCGAGGTAAGCATACCTGCCGCGAATCTTGACTCCTCTCTGACGTCACCTGGGTTCAGGCACTTGTCCGGTTTCGGAAGCTCGCTCCCAGACAATCAAGCGAGCTACTCTGCTCACTTCGTCCACCGGCGGGCTTACCGCCTGCAATTGAGCCGCTAGAGAACTGGCCTCGGTACTGATGATGACTTGCGATTCATCGGCACATGCGTACCGAATCATCAAATTGCCAGGTATCCTGTCCTCCATCACCCGACACAAGCGTCCGTTCATAAAAGTGAGCACATTCCCTTCCTTGACCGTCGCGAGCGCGAGCACGATGTTCGCTTGATCAGAAGCGACATCTTCCCTCTGAACCGGTGTCCCTCCGACGTACATGAGCATCACTATACCGAATAGAGCTGCTAATGTCCCCATCACCCTCCATATCGAAACTTTTTCCTCTTCCATATTTGTTCCTTTTCCTTTCTCGTTACAGGATAGCGTTGTGAACAATCAGCGTAATGCGATTATTCCTCACATGGAAGCCCCAGTGTTCATCCGTACTCGGGGCGTACTCGTCGCCAGTCACATTCCTGAACGCGACCTCGGCGTCTGCAGGTATTTCGACCGAGTCTGGCAGCTCCACATAATCAGCCGAAGCCATGCTTGCCATAGCATCGTCTGTGATGTGCAACAGCACAAACTGCAATTTCCCCCCCCGACGTCGTGGCTGGTAAATCTCGACATCGTAGATGATGTCTTCGTTTCTCAGTTGCATGTTTAGCTCCTTCTTTCTTGTTAAGTTGCGAAGTCTATACCGTAAGCGAGCATCTCTGACGAGAGAGTCGTCCGCTTTTCCATATACACTGAAGAATCTTTCAATTCAATTATCTATTATACACTATATACAGATTTTAGTCAATGCCAGCTC
>CAZDRG010000041.1:0-5368 GCA_964508015.1 uncultured Bdellovibrionales bacterium | reverse complement strand
AGATAAACAGTCTGAGTTCCTCCAGAACTAAACTTGAGCTCAAGCCCACCATGCTCCACCCGATTGACACGAAGTGACCGATGACCACTTCTTCGACCCGATGGTACACGAATCACCGAAGGAGCAATTTTTGCTACTACTTCGAGCGAGTTCAGAAACATCACTCCTTCGATGGTGAAATCCGTGTAACTACTGTGCCCATTGGTCGTTTTGGTGAGTGAGGCAGCACCGTGTTTTTTTGTCACACGCGGATTATTTTCGCTCCTCCAGTTTTACCTTCACTTTCTTTGTCTCACCTTTATGCCATACCTCGAGAGTCACTTCTTCATTGACATTTTTGTCCACCAGAAGATTAGCTAGCTGATTTTTTTCGTCAATATTCACTCCGTCAATCGAAAGAATTATATCATTCTCTACAATACCCGCTTTATCCGCTGGGGAACCAGGAATAACTGAGAAGTCCGTCACCTTCTCTCCTCGAATCACTAATGCTCCACGGTTGAGAGGAAGATTGTTCTCCTTTGCAATCTCATCATTCAAAATCATGTACCGGACACCGATATATGGCGTCGCGATTTTTCCTGTTGTTTTCACCTGCTCTACCACTCGCTTGACCTGATTAATCGGGAGAGCAAATGCAATATTCTCTGCTCCCTGAGCCATGGCGACATTGACTCCGATTACCTCACCCGACATATTGAACAGCGGTCCGCCTGAATTGCCTGGATTAATAGCCGCGTCTGTTTGCAAGATACCCGACAATTGTTCCGACTGTCCGAATTTTGAACCAGCAGAAACCTCCCGTTTCAAACCAGAAATAATACCCCTCGTCACCGAGTTCTCGAATTCGCCCAGTGGATTTCCAATAGCGATGACAGTTTGTCCAACTTTCGCTTGATCGGAATCACCGAGATCAAGTACCGGAAAATCCGATCCCTCTATTTTCAGTACGGCGATATCGCGGACTAAATCACGAGCCAATACTGTCGCAGTGTGTTCTTTGCCATCATTGGTCATCACGGTATACTCCGCTGCTGTATCCGATACAACGTGCTTATTGGTCACCACCAAACCATCGGCTGAAACAAGAAAACCAGATCCACTTCCAACCTGTTGTTTTTTGGTCACACCCGACTCACGACTGTCCTGCTGACGAGTGTTAAACGGGTCGAAAAAAAACGGGTTTTGGAACAGACTTCGTGCCTTCGGGACATCTTTGGATACAATAATACTCACCACTCCGGGGGCATTCCGCTCCACAAGGCTGACGATCGCACCATCGTCAGAAGAAACGACATCCTCCCGCCCAGGCCGTTTCTGATCTGTTTGTTTTTCCGAACTTGCTTGTTGGGAGAAAAGACGTGACTGTTCGCTCAACATTTTATGGAACGATGGTGCGGTACTTCCGCCTATAAAACCAAATACAGATGCTGCCAGTAAAAAAACGAAAAATTTCAGTCCCTCCTTTTTCCTTGCCTCCCAATCAATAGAATAATCCTTGTTTGCAGAATTTCCCTGTTCCGATGAGACATCAGGAGTTACATTATCAGTATTTTGTTCCATAGGTTTTTTTTAAATCACTTACAGAAAATTCAAATAATTGATTTAGAGATGATTAGGAATGTCTTTTCGAGCTTCTTCAAGTAATTTCTGTTCGAATTGCTTCATTTCACTGTTTCGAAAATCAATGCGCGCATTCTCAGTATCCCAGACATACATACGCGAAAAAATCGTAGGTGGAGAAGCCCTCATTCGCTCGACAAGCCAATCAGCCGCGGTTTTCTTTTTTGTAAACACTTGTTTTAAACGATAGAATGTCTGATTCCCTTCTTGTTTGGTCTCTTCAACGACTAGAATATGAAATCCAAGCTCACTTTCTGCAACATCACCGATCACACCCACTTTTTGTTGTTCGACTGGAGCCCGTAAAGCCTGAGAGAGATTTTTCATAAGAAACCAGCCCAATTCCCCTCCTTCTGATTTAGTTCTACCTTCAGAATACTGTAAAACAACCTCGCTGAACGGTACTCCTGAAAGCAATGCTTGATGAGCTTCTTGTATCTTTTTTTCTGCTCGTGATTTTTGACCTGCATCCTTATCATACTTATCAATCAGTCGCTCCTCATAAAGATCAGGAATGACCACTTTTTCCTCAAAATCCTGCATGTTCCATCCATACAATCGCTCAAGACTAGCTTCCACGTTCTCTGCTGTACCACCAGATTCTTCCAGTTTCCGACGCACTCCATCATGTGCGGCTTCTTGAGTAACCACAATTCCTTGTTCATGAGCGAGCGTCATAATGACAGAATCCTCAAACATTTTATTTATCACTTCTTTCTCTCGGACGAGAAGACGTTTTTGCCCATCTTCAGTGGAAAAATCAATACGCATACCATATCGAGAAAAATCTTGGTTTTCATAAAATCGCCGAACCGATTGAGTGTTACGTGATAAATCCCTGCTTGTTACGACCACGTGATATCCTTTTATCACCAAGGGAAGAGGGAGTGTTTTGCGAATGATACTCCCAAAGCGATTCCCTTCTGGAGCGATGTATCCAATCAAGCAGACTGAAGCAAGCAACAATCCACCGAGACTTATCAAAGCCAGTACTCCTACTTTCAGTGTTATTCTCTTTCCTCGTACTTTCATAGACATTTCACATTGGCCGCTGATTATCAAACAGCATTCTCCACCACTTCACATAATTTGGTGAATGAAACTCTGCGACACGACCGGTTCCAATAATAGGAATAGAATAATTCTCTGTCCCCTCCTCTGTATCTGGGGGTGCTTTCACCACAATCACCTGTTCATAAATTTTTTTTAGGCCGAGCTTGTCCTTAGCTTCACGCTCTTGAAAACTCGCCGATGAAAAATATTCAATCTTCTCTCGCAGAGTTGTGTTTTCCTGATTAATACGATGCGCCTCATTTTCTAATTCACGTATCTCGCTTCTAATCACTCCAGTACGTTGGAAAAATCGATAAGAAATAGTCCCAATCCAAAGTGCCAGCCCAAGCGCGCTTATAAAAACTACTCGCATCAAGAGAGTTCGCGTGCTCATAAAATTAAAAAGGTCTAGGAATACATGAGTGGCGCTAAAAGAAAGGCAATCATCGAGAGTGCCACCAGCACCGAAAGGAATACCCAGAAAACATAGGCACGACGATGCCATTTTCGAAAACTCATACCCAAAAAAATAAACAGAACGGTTTACATCACCTAGAATACCAAAAAATCCACCTCCAAGCAAAAAACCCGAGAGAAAACCACTTCTCTGAAACCATCTTTTCCTATTCTCCTGGCGCTTGCTTTCTTACGGTATGAATCATTGAACGGACATCATCCAAATTCACATCTTGTTTCTTGCGCAATGGTTTAAATGTTTTTGGTTGGATATGCTGCATCTGAGACAAAGACATCGGCGCATCATTCGGTAAATATCGTTCCGGTTGCACATCTCGTTTCTCTGCTCCCTGATTTCTCGGAACCGCTGGTGATTCCGGCCGAGACGATTCTCTCTGTTCTTCCTCTCTTAACGGTTCCTTCATACCCATGCTGCTTCGAACCTTTGCTGCCGAACGCTGATAATCTCGTAGACAATCTTTACAAAACGTCGGTCGAGTCGCCACGGGTTTAAAAGGAACAGAAATAGCTACGTCACAGGTTGCACAGGTCGCTGAAAACATTTCTCGCTCCACTGGTTCTTGAGCTTCACTCTTAAGTGGAGATGGCTGAGAAGAAGATCGACTTTCTGGTTTCAGAGGCGCTGGTGAGCGAACAGGTGTGGCCGCCTTTTCAGACGGTGCCCTTTTGCGTATCCCCTCATTCCCAGTGACTGAGATTTCTGGTGACGATACAGGAGGAATATTCACCAGTGTGTCTGAGTTTGAAGCCGGAGCGACTGCTTCCGCAGGTTTAGCTACAAGAGGTGTCCCAGCATACGGCCTTGAAACACCCGCTGATTGACGCGGTCCTGTTGTTGGAGCGACACGAGGGGTAGTAGCTCCCTGTGTCTGTGGTGGTCGTGATGCGTATGTTCTCGCGCTCCCTGCTGGAGCAGCGCCTGGACGCTGATAAATAGCTGCTTTTTCTTCTTCAGTGAGCATTCCACTCCAACGCCTGATTTTATCTTCAACCTCAGTTTTATCAGCAGCGTACCGTTCCCGAGAAATACGAATTACTTTTTCTTCATTTTCCCTTGTATTATCAATTTGAATCGGAGCAAGCGAGACTGCGCTAAAAGCGTCCCCCGCAATACCATCAATCATGAGTTTCAAATAGATATGATACTTTGGAAGATTCACGATATCGTTCATGAGAAACACGGGATCAAATTCTTTTTCAAGAAACTCCGCATCAGTAGCACCAACACGGAAAGAAATGATTGTTCCTGCGTTTCCAAAAATTGCATCTCGTACTTTCTCATCAATCTGTGTCACGTATTGGTTCGCCAAGATAAGATTCAGGTGATACTTACGTGCTTCTGAAAGGATGTTCGCAAAAGATTCTGTCGCAAAGTTTTGAAACTCATCAACATAAAGATAAAAATCTGAACGGTCATCTTCGGGCATGTCCACCCGACCCATTGCGGCCAACTGGATTTTGGTAATCATCATCGCTCCCAACAAGGCGCTATTGTCTTCACCGATACGCCCCTTTGACAGGTTCATAATCAGAATCTTGCGACTATCCATCGCTTCCCGAACGTCAAATGATGATACTGTCTGGCCAACGATGTTGCGGATCAAAGCGCTCGACAAAAACTGTCCAACCTTATTCTGAATCGGAGAAATAACCTCTTGCAACACTCGATCATTCCATTTTGAAAATTCATCCACCCAAAAGCTCTTTACGACCGGATCAGTCACCTTCTCTACCACGCGCTCGCGATAGGATTTATCTACCAAAATACGCGTTACGCCGAGCAGTGTAGATCCAGGATATTCGAGGAGCGCCATAATGGCATTCCGAAGAATATATTCCAATCGAGGCCCCCAAGAATCTGCCCAAATTTTCTTGAAGACACCCACCAAACCAGAGGCTACCAAATGACGGTATTCTGGGCCGACCTTTTCCATCACGTTAAAAGCGATTGGAAAATCCTGATCAGATGGATTGAAATATATAACATCGTTGATGCGATTTGCAGGAATAGCTTTAATAAGTTTTTCTGCCGTGTCACCGTGAGGATCGATAAAGGCTACTCCATGCCCCTTTTGAATATCCTGAATAACAAGATTCTCCAAAAGATTCGTCTTTCCCATACCGGTCTTCCCGATTACATACATGTGCCGGCGCCGATCATCTGTTTTGATACCGAACACTCGTTCTTGACTCCGAAAGTTCGTCTTGGCAAAAA
>CAZDRG010000040.1:0-5386 GCA_964508015.1 uncultured Bdellovibrionales bacterium | reverse complement strand
AAAGCACCCTTCGTTTCATCGAACAGCGTCGTCATACCAAGTTTTTTCCCAAGAATGAATTTCATGATAGTGCTCTCAGTAAACAAAAAACTGGACCAAAAGCTAGCCAGTTCTCACCGAGACTTCTCGGCGCATCCTGACCCGCTCAGTATCCCTTGTCCTACCAATCTCTGCCTTCCCTGTTTCCAGTGTCAGCTTTTGATTGGATAATGACGTGTTCCGGGACTGGAACGAGTAAACATTATTTTCCCTTTTTGACAAACCTACATCTTTATCTCTATATCAACGCCTGCAGGCAGGTCGAGTGACGTGAGACCTTCAATAGTCTTCGCGTTTGGATTCAGAATGTCAATCAGTCTTTTATGCACTCGCATTTCAAACTGATCTCGCGCGTTCTTGTGAACAAATGTCGAACGATTTACCGTGACCTTGTGTACTTCGGTTGGAAGCGGCACGGGTCCAGTAATGGCGGCGCCTGTGCGCTCAGCCGTTTCGACAATCTTTCGCGCTGACTGGTCTATGACCTTGTGGTCATATGCCTTAATCTTAATACGCACGCGTGTCATCGGGGCATCATCAACTTTTTTCTTCGTTGCCATGATACTCGAGTTTACTTTCTTCTCTTTGTTACATTCAAGAGAATATTCGTCCCGACAGCTGCCCCGGAGGGCGACTTGTCAGGACTCAATTCGCTCGAAAAACTATTTGATGATCTTTGTAGCTACACCAGCACCAACGGTGCGACCTCCTTCGCGAATAGCGAAGCGCATACCTTCTTCCATAGCGACTGGAGCCAGAAGCTTGATCACCAAGCGTACGGTATCACCAGGCATCACCATTTCAGTTCCTTCTGGAAGCGTTACTTCACCGGTCACATCGGTAGTCCGAATGTAGAACTGTGGTTTGTAACCCTTGAAGAAAGGAGTATGACGTCCACCTTCTTCTTTGGCGAGAATATAGACTTCACTTTCAAATTCAGTATGAGGGGTAATCGATCCTGGCTTGGCAAGCACCTGACCACGCTGGACATCATCCTTCTTGATACCACGGATGAGAAGTCCTGCATTGTCACCACACTGCCCACGATCGAGCTGCTTGTTGAACATTTCAATTCCGGTCACCACGGTCTTCATCGTCTTCTCCTGAAGACCAACGATTTCCACTTCTCCGTTCAGGTTGACAATACCACGCTCGATACGACCAGTGACCACGGTGCCACGACCTTCAATCGAGAAGATATCTTCAATCGGCATCAGGAAAGGCTTTTCATTGTCACGAACTGGCTCAGGAATCTTGGCATCAAGTGCATCAATAAGATCGAGAATCGGCTTGGCTGCAGGATCATCAAGTGAAGCGGCGGCCAATGCTTTGACAGCGGAACCACGGATGACGGCTGCATTGTCACCATCAAATTCATATTTTGAGAGCAATTCACGAGCTTCGGCTTCTACCAAATCGATGAGCTCTTCATCGTCCACCATGTCAACTTTGTTCAAGAAAACAACGATATTCTGAACACCGACCTGATGAGCCAAGAGAATGTGCTCACGGGTCTGTGGCATCGGTCCATCGGTCGCGGCTACCACGAGGATAGCTCCGTCCATCTGAGCGGCACCGGTAATCATGTTTTTGATATAGTCAGCGTGACCCGGGCAGTCGACATGCGCATAGTGGCGATTGTCAGACTCGTATTCGCAGTGTGCGGTAGAAATTGTAATACCACGCGCCTTTTCTTCCGGCGCTTTGTCGATTTCATCTACACCACGCGCCTTCGCAAATCCCTTGAGGGACAAGACATGAAGGATAGCGGCTGTCAAAGTTGTCTTTCCATGATCGACGTGACCGATAGTCCCGACGTTCACATGCGGCTTGGTCCGCTGAAATTGCTCTGCCATAGCTCTACAATTCAATTATTTATTTAAAAAAGGCTTTGTTTCGCTCCGACACTTTATCAAAATAAAAAAAGTGCCAAAGCGGAGCATCAAGAGACATAGTACCAAGTCATTTTTATCCTGTCAAGAGGCACTCTTCTCATCAGTCATTACTCCCAGCTCTCGGCCCCCAATCGCCATCATGCCCTCTCCCTCATTCGTTCCCCAAAAGCCCTCTCTTCTGTGTCAAAAGATAAAAAAACGGGGCTGTCATAGTTACGACAGCCCCTCTCCACAGAAGAAAACAGCGGGTAAAGTCATTCAACGGCACAGACCCACATATCTCCGATTGTTCCGATGCCACACAAGTCATCAACACTGTTGCCTTCCTTGCCCGTGATTGCGAGCCGTTGACCGATGTTGAGATTTTGCCAATCAATGCCAAATCGTTGCAGCAGGCTCTCATGACTCATTCCGAAGGTAAGTCCTCCCTCAAAATCAATCATAACGAGGCCGTGACGATCAATACTCACCCGCGCAATGGTCAGTGTGTGATAGTTCTCTGATTCCTGATTCACTTTTTCTCCTTTGTCTCAAACAATACAAAAAACTCCGTGACCGCGATGTACGAGGGCTCTCAGGCGCCATATTCAGGTATTCAACATGCTCTCTGGGAAGCGCAAAGCTGGAATGCGAAAATCAAAGTACCAATCAAGGGAGTACCAGCTTAACACCAACTTGCCGTCACGCACGATGATGAACGGGACATACGGGGTTTTGCTTTTATCTCGATGCAACCTTAGGGATTTCCACAAAGCAGCACACTTGCATTTCGCAAGCCGTTGAAAATCAGCAGCACTGACTTGCGCCTGAATGACCTGCCCATCGAGGAGAGATAGACAGCTCTGGAGCATACTGCCTTCCTGCAAGTCCGTGTAAATCAGGTGGCCTTTCACGTGGCAACCGCCGTTCTGCCTATCATGGAGAGAGGTGGTCAGGGCTCCGAGGTTATACTCTGTCGGGCCAGCGCGTTCCCAGTCTGGATGCGCTGCTTCCCCCAACCAGTTAGGAACGTTGGGATGTTGAGAATGGTCGACTCGGATGATAAGGCGCTTATCTTCTTGAGGCATGTTTTGTCTCCTGTGAAATATAAGCTATCGGACTCTCGAATCTTCGAGTGCGCCCTAGCAGAGAAAGGCCTATCCGTAAGCCGTTTTCTGCTGGGGCGCATCCACTCTCAATTGGTAAGGTTCAACGATGCATTTTACTCTTTTCGGTCTTTCTGTCAATCAATCAAAAACCAGCCCGAGTGGACTGGTTTTTTATGCATCATGTCTCTCTGTGCAGGAGAAAAACTACTTGGCTGGAGCAGGAGCCCGAGCCCCAATGATTTCTTGAGCGACATTGTTAGGCACTTCGGCATAATGATCAAATTCCATCGAGTAGCTCGCTCGGCCCTGTGACATCGAACGCATCTGAGTCGCATAGCCAAACATCGCAGCGAGCGGCACTTCGGCCGTGATTTCCTTGACTCGAGCAGCTCCCTCACCACGATCACCCATTTCTTTAATCATGCCACGCTTAGAGTTGATATCTCCCACGATATCTCCCATCGAAGCCTCTGGAGTAATAACCACCACTTTCATTACTGGTTCGAGAATGACTGGCTTAGCCTTACGCATCGCATCTTTGAAAGCGAGAGATCCAGCCACGCGGAACGCCGCTTCTGAGGAGTCAACATCATGGAAAGATCCATCATAGACAGTGGCCTTGATATCAACCACAGGATATCCAGCAAGCACACCTGTCTGGGAAGCTTCTTCAACACCCTTGTTGATTGGCTTGATAAATTCCTGCGGGATAACACCACCCTTAATCTCATCAAAGAATTCATAACCCTTCCCAACTTCATTTGGCTCAAGACGAATCCAACAGTGACCATACTGACCACGTCCACCTGACTGACGAATATACTTTCCTTCGGCTTCAGCCATAATACGAATTGTCTCGCGATATGCCACCTGCGGTCGGCCGACATTGACCTCAACCTTAAACTCACGTTTCATACGGTCAACGATGATATCCAGATGGAGCTCTCCCATACCCGAAAGGATCGTCTGAGCCGTCTCCTCGTCCGTATGCACCCGAAAGGTCGGGTCCTCTTCGAGAAGTTTCTTGAGCGCCATACCCATCTTCTCCTGGTCGGACTTGGTTTTCGGTTCGACCGTGATATCTATGACCGGCTCCGGAAAGGTGATTGCTTCGAGTACCACCGGCTTGTCCGGATCGCACAATGTATTGCCAGTGGTCGTCACCTTCATTCCGACCAGGGCTCCGATATCGCCAGCACCCAGTTCCTCAATTTCTTCCCGATGATTGGCATGCATACGAACAATACGTCCGATACGCTCTTTCTCATTCTTGGTTGAATTCAGCACGTACGATCCAGCCTTCACCGTCCCTGAGTACACACGGAAAAAAGTCAGTTGTCCAATGAAAGGATCAGTGGCGATCTTGAAGGCAAGGGCCGAAAACGGAGCATCGTCCTTCGTCTCACGCACTTCTTCCGCATCCGTCTTTGGGTTGGTACCAAACAACGGCGGGATATCCAATGGCGACGGGAGATAATCGACGACCGCGTCCAATACCAACTGTATGCCCTTGTTCCGGAGTGCGGTACCGGTCATGACTGGATACAATTTGGTCTCGATAACTGCCTTACGCAAAGCGGCTTTCAGTTCAGCTTCCGAAATCTCCTCGCCACCCAAATATTTCTCCGTCAATGTATCATCTGTTTCGGAAATTCTCTCAACCATTTTTTCCCGCCACTCCTTGGCCTTATCCAAATACTCGGCTGGAATTTCTCCTTCGATCACAATTTCACCCATCGGACCATCAAAGGTATACGCCTTCATGTTCATCAGGTTGATGAGACCAAAGAAATCTCCACGCAAACCAAGCGGATACTGGATCGCGACGGCCTTCGGAGTCAGGCGGTTCCAGATCGAAGACAAGGCATCCTCGAACACGGCACCTTCCTTGTCGATCTTATTGATGAAACACATGCGCGGCACATCGTATTTCTCCGCCTGCCGCCATACGGTCTCGGACTGCGGCTCAACGCCCTCCTTACCATCAAACACCACGACGCCGCCATCCAACACACGCAGAGAACGTTCTACTTCAACCGTAAAGTCCACATGCCCTGGAGTGTCGATAATATTGATATGATGTCCCTTCCAAAAACATGTTGTAGCAGCCGAAGTAATCGTGATACCACGCTCACGCTCCTGTTCCATCCAGTCCATGGTAGCCGCTCCCTCATGCACTTCACCAATCTTATGAGTGATGCCGGTATAGAAAAGCACTCGCTCAGTTGTCGTGGTTTTACCAGCGTCAATATGCGCGATGATACCAATATTCCGATATTTATCGATAGGAGTTACGCGAGCCATACGTTTAATACTTTAACAATGGATAATTTATAAATAGATCTCTAAAAGAATAGTGTACTG
>CAZDRG010000039.1:0-5640 GCA_964508015.1 uncultured Bdellovibrionales bacterium | reverse complement strand
TGATATAAAAAGGCTTATTTAATGTATTTCCCATAAATATGTATTGACAAAATTTATTATATGGTCTATAATGTAAAATAGTTATTTCCGTAGTCAACCCCCATAGTCTATAGGAGACTCTCATGGTCAGAAACATTGCGGCAGTCGTCGTAGCAGCGTTCGTGTTGGGCGCCATATACCTCCAGCTGTCATGTGCAGCTCCCGCTGAAGGTGGGATGTTCGCATCTGCTGATGCGTGCATCTGCGTGGCATCGTTAGTTTCTCCGGCCCCTGCCGAAGACCCCTTCGAATAAATTTTTCCGGGGCGCTGAACCAGCCCCCCCCCTCAACCCAAGCCCGATCATCACGATCGGGCCTTCACTTTTTAAAAGACAATCACCACAAACTCCCCTTTTACTTTTTCTGGGTGCTCAGCAAAATATGCCCTTGCCTCTTCCAGAGTACCACGGACTACTTCTTCAAACATCTTCGTGAGCTCTCGACCAATAATAACCTTTTTCTCTTCAGTCAATGAGGCAAGTAAATCAAGATTTTTCACTACCCGATGGGGTGACTCATAATACATCACTGGCACATCAGTCGCGACGACTTTTTTGAAAAATGTTTCTCGCCCTTTCTTGTGTGGCGGAAATCCAAGAAAGAGAAACTCCCGCATATCAATACCAGCCACCGACACCAGTGCCGCCAAAGCAGAGACACCCGGGATTGGCACCACCAGCACACCAGCCTCAAGCGCTAGCGAAACGAGTTTGTTGCCCGGATCTGAGAGCCCTGGCGTCCCGGCATCCGAAACGAAAGCGAACGATTCACCCTGCCTAAGACGTTCAACAATCTGTCCGAGCTTAGCATCATCCGTGTGTTCGTGACACGAAATGAGCGGCCGTTTCACCTCATAATGCGCGAGTAACCGGCTTGTTACTCGCGTATCTTCGCAGAGAAGAGCATCAACTAATTTCAATGTTTCAAGCGCGCGCAAAGTAATATCACCCAAATTCCCAATGGGTGTTGCTAACATAAAAAGAGTTCCTAATTTTTCCATATACCCATGAATAAATCAACAATTCAGTACTCCATATTCACTCCCGGTGCTCTTGCATAATTTTCCTCTTCGAATTCAAGAAAGTAAAGGGGATATCTTTTTTCCTTGCGACGTATTCAGAAATACCAGCATCAGAAAAAAGATATCCCTTTTACTCTTTGCCAAATAAAAAACAAAATGAAAAGGCAAATACCATCAACCCTGCTTCTTCTCAAAAATATCCTCCACGAAAACCGAGAGAACCATAGTGAGAGGCACCGCGAGAACAACTCCTAGCGGACCACCGAGTTCAATGCCAACCAAAATTGCAATAATGAGTACTACAGGATTCAGATTGGCTGACCGTTTCATCACCTGCGGGGCGATGATATGCGCCTCCACTTGATGAGCAATCAAATAAAAAATAAGTGCCGCCAATCCAAGTCCCGGAGAATACAGGAGTCCGATGATAATCGCCGGCACTGCCGCCAATACTGGTCCAATATAGGGAATGATTTCCATGAGACCGCCAAAAAAAGCGATGGCAAGCGCGTACGGTACCCCAATGATGAGAAGTCCAATGTAGTAGATAACAAAGGCAATAATCATCAAGAGTACTTGTCCCAGAAGCCACTGGCTCACTTTCCCCTGCATTCGTGAGGCAAGCGAGAGCGCATGCTTGTGATATTCATCTGGCGTCAATATGAGAAAAAACTTTTCGATGCCCTTCTCTTCAAGCGACAAGTAGAGAGCTAAGAAAAAGAAACCAATCACATGGATAAACCCCTGGAAAAAACCAATGGTTGTCGAAAATAATCCTCCAAACCACTCGCTCATTGAACCCTCGAGATTCGCAAGCAATGTCTGCTTATCGAAAGAAAAACCGAGATTCTGGGTATAGGTATCCCATCCAGACAGTAGAGTGCTTAGCTGTTGTGTATACTGCGACCAATGACTGAGGAATTCTTTTACTTCTATGAATAACACTGGGATAAAAATTCCTACCAGTGTCACTCCAACCAGAAAAAGTACTGCATATGTCAAAATCACAGCCGCCGTACGCGACAGTCCCCAAGCCCGCAATTTATTGATAGCCGGTATGAGCGCGGCCGCTGTCAACACCGCAAACAATACCACGATCACAACGTCCCGAAGAAGGTACAGTAGATACACACCACCTACAATCAACATCGCCCGCAGGAGGAGTCTCGTCCCAATATCAACTTTGTCGTTTGAAGTCATACTTCCGCTCATTATATCTCTTCAACACTCAACATTTTTTCTAGTTTTGCTTTCCCAGCGTGTGGACCAATAATCGCCAGATTTAACTTCTTGTTCACAAAAATCATTTTGGCAACTCGCAAAATATCCTCGGGTGTCACTGCCTCCAATCGAGTGATTTTTTCTGCCGGCAAAACGATTTCCCCGCGTGAGACTTCCTGCCCAACGAGATATTCGATAACATCATCTGACCCCTCAAAGCCCATTGCCATTTTCCCTTTGATATACTCTTTTGCCTTCGTCAACTCCTGAGGAGTCACGAGCTCACTCGCGATTTTCCGGTACTCATCAAGAATAACCCGAATAGTCTTCTCGAGATTTCCATGCTCGACACCGCACTGCGTCGCGAGATAACCCGCGTCACGATAAGCTTCCACGCTCGTATGTACATTATAAGCCAAACCGCGCCTTTCTCTCACTTCTATGAACAATCGGCTCGACATACCACTCCCAAGCAGTGTTGCCAAAACAGCCAAAGCATAGCGATCTGGATGGAACATATCAAATGCCCGTACTCCGAGTAACATATGTGTTTGATCGGTCTTCTTTTTCTGGATAAAAAGCCCCGGTATTGATTGTTTATCAGCCACTTTCTTACACGTTGGCTGCGAACCGTGTCCAATATGTGCAAATCGGAGTTCGATATCCTTTTGCATCTGCTTCCGATCAAATTTACCAGCAATGCCAACGACGACATTTTCCGCGACATATCCTCGCTTCATATAACGCACAAAATCCGCTCGTTTAAACGCACGAATATTTTCTCGTGTTCCAATAATTTCCCAACCAAGAGGATGATCCCCATACAAATGGGACTCAAAGATATCACCGATATGCCGCATCGGCATATCTTCATACATACTCAATTCCTGAACAATAGTTCCACTCTCTCGGGTGATTTCTTCTTGTTCCAGTTTGGCATTCATGAAAATATCACTCACAACATCGAGCGCTATAGCCGCATGCGGAGCGGCTACTTTGGCATAGTACCCAGTATATTCCTTCCCCGTGAATGCATTGTATTCCGCACCGATACCATCGAGTTCTGCTGCAATATCATGCGCTGTTGGTCGCTTGGCGGTCCCTTTAAACATCATGTGTTCAAGAAAATGCGCGATGCCGTTCTCCTTCTTGGATTCATAGCGTGACCCCACGCCCGTCATGACCAAAACGGTTGCTGTTTCCGCTTCCGCCATCGGTGCAAACACAATGCGGAGTCCATTCTTCAAGATGATTTTTTCGTATTGCATAAATATTCGTTACATATCAATTAAATACGGAGTATACCCGAAAATGTCTCCATTGTCACTCCGACCTACAACCCGTCCTTCCGATTATTTCCGACCCAGCTGGTTCACCTCCATCTTCTTACCTAACTTTGTCATTCCCGCGACCGCGTGCCGCCTTTAGCTTTAGCGGTGGAGCAAGGCGGGAATCCAGGTACCACCTACATTCATATTCACCAGTCGAGAGAAAGGTCTTTCCATTTCGGATTCTCTTTTTCAATCAGACGGATTTTCCATGCCCGATTCCATTTTTTCAAACATTTCTCTCTTTCCAATGCCGCTCTTACATCTTCGGTCTGCTCAAAATACACGAGCGTATCTACCCCATATTTTTTAGTGAAACTCTCTACTGATTTTTGTTGGTGTTGCGAAACGCGCCGAGCCAAGTCCGAAGTAACACCGATATACAAAGTGCCGTTCCTCTGACTCGCCAGTATATATACGAAGTACTGTTTCTGAGTACTCATCTCATTCTCCCATTTCACTAGTGACACCTGGATTCCCGCCTTCGCGGGAATGACACATGATACTAAATGAACTAAAACCATTACCTTTTGTCATTCCCGTGAAGGCGGGAATCCAGGTACCACACATGAATGAACCAGGTAGTGATTCAGTTAATGTGGTATTATTTTTTTCCATCCAGATATTTTTGCAGTTCCGCAATCGGCACGCGTGTCTGTTGCATGGTATCGCGGTCGCGAACCGTCACAGTCTGGTCTTCGAGGGTCTCAAAATCTACCGTGATACAGTACGGGGTACCGATTTCATCCTGACGGCGATAGCGTTTGCCAACATTGCCATTATCATCAAATTCCACTCGAAAAGATTTTCTCAGTGTGAGGTATATTTCGCGTGCCTTCTCCACCAACTCTGGTTTATTCTTCATGAGTGGAAAAACCGCTACCTGTACCGGCGCAAGCTTCTTCGGAAATTTGAGAACGATACGGGTATCATTTTCTCCTACTGCCTCTTCGGTATAGGCGTCAGTCATAACTGCCAAAAATGTCCGATCCACACCTACTGAAGTCTCGACAATCCACGGAGTAAATTTTTCATTCGTCTGTGGATCACGATACGAAAGATCCACACCAGAAAATTTGGTGTGCTGCGTCAAATCATAGTCACTCCGATTATGGATTCCCTCAAGTTCCTTAAAGCCAAAAGGGAATTTGTACTCAATATCCCAAGCCGCTTTAGCATAAAACACCAAATTTTCATGCTGATGCCAACGCAAATTTTCTGGCTTGATACCAAGGTCGATATAATACTGGAAACGCTTAGCGCGCCATTCTTCGTAGACTTCCGCGGCTGATTCAGGGCGCACAAAATATTGCATCTCCATCTGCTCAAATTCACGCTTCCGAAATATAAACTGTCGAGCGGTTATTTCATTGCGGAATGCCTTTCCAATCTGGGCGATACCAAAAGGCACCTTCACCCGTGACGAATCGAGTACATTTTTAAAATTCACATATATCCCCTGGCACGTCTCACCCCGCAAATACGTTGGTTCTTTATTCCAGTCACTCGTGAAATTCCCGAGATTTGATTTGACGAGCAAATTGAAACCTTTCGCATCAGTGAAATCCTTCTTGCCGCATTTAGGACAAACGATCTTGTCCTTCTGCTGTGTAAAAAGTACATTGATTTCTTCTTCACTCATTTTCTCATCCGCAAACACGCCCGCCTCTTCGAGCAGATGGTCCACTCGTACTCGAGAATGACAAGCTCGGCACTCCGCGAGTGGATCACTGAAACCGCCCACGTGTCCCGATGCCTCCCACACTTTTGGATGCATAAAAATCGCACTGTCGAGTCCCACGATATTGTCGTGTTCCCGTACCATCGCCTGCCACCAAGCCTCACGAATATTTTTAGCCAATTCTACTCCGTAGGGTCCAAAATCGTACACCGCCGCAAAACCACCATAAATTTCAGAGGATGGGAAGATAAACCCTCGTCGTTTACAGAGTGAGACAATCTTTTCCATGAGATCGGGAGTGGTTTCAGCCATAAGTATTATTGACAAAAATGATTAATAAGAGTATAATT
>CAZDRG010000038.1:0-5839 GCA_964508015.1 uncultured Bdellovibrionales bacterium | reverse complement strand
TACTCGTCTACGGGAGCGACAAAGAAACACATGAGTATTCTGTTCCTTCCAACATAACTTTGAAGGTCAAAGAGGGAGATCTCATCGCTGTCGGATCGGTATTGTGTGATGGACACGTTGATCTTCGGAAGCTCTATGAAATCATGGGTCGCGAGGCAGTACATCGCTATATCATCCGTGAAATTGAAGAGATTTATGCGAGTCAGGGTGAAGGTATCAATGACAAGCACATCGAAGTGATTATTCGTCAGATGATGTCACGTCTGCGGGTTGTTGATCCGGGCGATTCCATATTGCTTCCGGGCGATGTCGTGGAGCGTGATCAGTTTGAGGAAGCCAATGATGAAATGCGCGCCAAGCAGAGTAAGGAAGCAACTGCTGAATCTCTGGTCTTGGGTATCACTAAGGTGGCTCTTTCAACTGAGTCCTTTCTCTCTGCCGCGTCATTTATGGAGACGGCTCGTGTTCTCATCAATGCTGCTGTTCAGGGGAAAGAAGATCGCTTGCGTGGTCTCAAAGAAAACGTCATTATTGGACGTCTTATCCCAGCCGGTACGGGTTATCGGAGCTCGGATACACAAGTATAGGTGTAGCGAAGCCGATACAAAGGAAAAATACCCCTCACATGAGGGGTATTTTTTTATTGACGGTATAAAAAAAGCGGAGGAACCGGGGGGTTCCTCCTTGTGCGTCAGTCGTTGGGATCAGTCGCTGCCGCCGCTGTCTGGCACCTCGTAGAGTACGCAAGAGAGCAGGTGTGTCACTTCGTCATGCGTTTCGGATAATGTCCAAAATGTGTGAGGGTGATAGTCAGGGTGTTTCCATGGGATCTGTTCCCGGATCCACTTTTGCAAACCGTTGAGGATCTCAACGATTTGAGTGTCGTCTGCCCCTGGTAAATTCTCCCGAGCCTCTTCCATGAGATCACGGGCGCGGCCGATGGCGTACAAACGTCGTATTTCGAGTTCCAAAAGAATCATGTCCACTTGTTCATCGGGGAGCATATACCAGTTGTGATCATCGTACCCTTCATCAGACGCTTCATCCAGTGGGTTATCCTCGATCTCATCGTATGGGTCCCGGAGAAACTCACCGTTGTAGTAGGCTTCTTCGAGCTCCTCGAGTGCTCCTGTTTCTTGCGCCTGGGCATTCTGTCGGCAGAGCCCGTTGAGGTATCTCTGGTTGTTACCGAAGAGATTCTTCATCGCTTGCGGCATATCGGATAGTCGGGTAATTTTCGACAGGAAGATGACTTCGTCATCGTGTTCTCTCACTCTGGTCCATGGCCGATACCCGAGGTACATCCAGACGGGCATCTCTGTGATTAGCTCATCACTGGGGGTGATAGTCAGTTTGTTTCTGGACATGTTTGCTCCTCTTCTGGTTAAAAAAGGCTCAAAAAAGAGCCAAATCGGATGTATTTTTGTAAGGTACGAATTTTAATTATACTCTTTTATTGATCTTCTGTCAATGGCTCGTGGTGCTGATCGTTGTAGAGAGCCTAGAGAGATTCATTCGAGAGTATTTTTCTTTCGCTTGGGATGGTCTATACTGAGAGTTGTATGGGAAAAAAGAAAACAGCTGAAAAAGAACCGAAAGCGGCAGAAGAGGGTTTCCGTTTTTCTGATATCTTACACAGTGATGCCAAGCGGAGCATTGCTGCCGTTTTGTTGTTTGCGCTTTCTCTCATCCTCATCCTTGGGTACGTGGATGCAGCAGGTAAGCTTGGTGAATGGCTTGATGGTGGAATGGGAATGTTGTTTGGATATGGTAAATGGCCTTTCCCACTGATACTCATGGTGGCAGGAGTGATGTTTTTGACTCGCCGTCAGACGACGCTTGCAGATGCTGTTAAATATGTGGGTCTACTGATTGCTTTTCTCTCGGTACTTGGTTCTACACATCTTCTCTCGGGTGACACTGATGCAGAGCTTTTGAGACTGGCACAAGTCGGCCAGGGAGGCGGTTTTATTGGATACGGCTTTTCCTCACTCTTGCTTGGACTCACGAGTCGGTTGGCTGGCGGAGTCATTCTTATCATGTTGTTTTTGATTGGGGTAATTGCTGCTTTTAATGTTTCTCTCATACATTGGTTTGAATTGATGAGGACTCGTTTTGCGCTGCCGAAAAAAGAGGTAGAGGAAGGGGATACTTCTGATTCATTGGAAGAACAGGTGTTTGCGTCTGATACGACTCAAGCGATAGGAGATACTCTTGACCCGGATCAATTAGAAGGAGACAGAGAACAAGATTTAGAGATCAAGAACGTTTCTGCGGAAATCGCTTCTCTTGGAGGGGAGTCACTTTCGGACGGCAATATTGAAAGTCTTCGATTCCATGAAGACGAACAGGCACAAGGACTATCAGAACAGAATGAACATGAAGAAGGGGTAGGGGAGGTTGCTGCAGAAGAAGACATGATGCTTGATCACGATGCCGAGGATATCATGCCGGAGACTTCAGCCAAACGAAGGCGACGTCGACCACGAGCCAATTGGATCAAGCCGTCGACTGAGCTTTTAGAATCAAAATCGGGAGAGGCTATGGGTGGAGACACTGATCGTTCGAAGCACGTTATTATGAGCACGCTCAAGCACTTCGGTATTGAAGTGGAGGCGGGGGAAATCACAGTTGGTCCTACAGTGACACGGTATACTTTTCGCCCGGGAGCCGGGGTGAAATTGTCTCGGATTACGGGTCTTTCGAATAATCTTGCTTTGGCATTGGCTGCGGAGTCAGTGCGTATTGAGGCGCCCATTCCCGGACAATCCTATATCGGTATTGAAATTCCCAATAAGTCGAAGGCAATGGTGCGGATGCGCGAAATTATTGAGAATCGGGAATTTCGTGATTCAAAATTTCCTCTCCTTCTGGGCATCGGACAAGATGTTACAGGAAAGAGTATTTTTGCGGATCTCGGAGAAATGCCTCATCTCCTGATAGCTGGGCGTACGAAATCGGGGAAAAGCGTGTGCGTGAACGCTATTCTCACTTCGCTCCTGTATAAGAACTCTCCAGATGAAGTGAAATTGATACTTGTTGATCCAAAGCGAGTAGAGCTCTCGATGTATAAAGGTATTCCCCATCTCAAAACAGATGTCGTAGTGGATGGGAAAAAGGTGGTCAATGCTCTCCAATGGGCAATTAGCGAGATGGAACGTCGGTATAAGTTACTGGAAGCGGTGCATGTGCGTGATCTTCCCGCATATCATGAATTGTGTCGTGATGGATATCAGAAAGTGGAAGTCGATGAGAGAACCGGTGCGGTACGAGAAGTTGATTTGGAATCTTTGCCATTTTTTGTGATTGTCATTGATGAGTTGGCGGAAATCATGGTGGCGCACGGGAAAGAAGTGGAACCCAAAATTGTCCGTTTGGCTCAGATGTCACGTGCGGTGGGAATTCATCTCATCTTGGCGACTCAGCGGCCGAGTGTCGAAGTTATTACTGGACTGATTAAAACCAACTTACCAACCCGAATCGCTTTTCAAGTTTCATCGCAGGTGGATTCGCGAACGATTCTGGATACCGGTGGTGCTGAGAAGCTGCTTGGGAATGGAGACATGCTCTATGTGGCTCCAAATGGAGAGACAAAACGACTTCAAGGTGTTTATGTTTCCACGGACGAGGTTCGTCGTGTGACGAATCACTGGCGCAAAGAGAAGGAAGCTTGGGGTGAAGGGGACAGTTTGGAAGATGATATCACTGCGGGAGTGAGTGCTGGGAATGAAGGGAGCTACAGTAATGATAGTGAGAGAGATGAGCTCTTTGATCAAGCGAGAGATCTCTTTATTCGATCCCAGAAAGCTTCGACAACATCTTTGCAGACTGCTTTTGGAATTGGATATCCGCGAGCCGCTCGATTGATGCATATTTTAGAAGAAGAAGGAGTTGTAGGGATGGTGGATGGAAAAAAACAAATACTGATTGGTCGCGATATGGTAGCGACTCCAGGTGTATCCGATGCACCTCAATATGGCGATGACGCACTGCGCGATCAGGCGGAACGGGATAAATGGCAGGCCTAAAATTTCTACTCCAAAAAGATGACGCGGCGTGCTTTTGTTTCCAAACACGAGTCAAATTGGGTCAGGGTTTTTGCGGGACATACTGGCTGTGTGCGTATCAGCAGTACAGTGAAGAAAGGCGAAATATCTGCTTGATTTTTTTGGGGAGCTTAGGGAGAGTATACGAGTAAGTTCTTAAGCGAGAGGAAACTTGTGAGAATTGGAAAGTGAGGGGTTCTAAATCTATGAAAAGGGTGGGGATATGATAGAAAATGGATTTACCAGAAAAAAAGTCGCATCACTGAGTCTTGGCGAAAAATTGCAGAAGTTTCGCGCAGAACATCGGAAGAGTCTACTGGATGTGTCTCGAGCGGTTAAGATTCAAGTGAAATATCTTGAGGCGCTTGAAAATGGCTCTTACGCAAGTTTACCAGCGGATGTTTATGTCCGAGGATTTTTGCGGAGTTACGCGAGGTATCTTAGTTGTGATGAAGAGGCGATTCTTCGGATGTATGAGCGCGAACGGAATATTCAGATAAGCCTGAAAAAAAAGTCTCCTTCACAAAATGATTCCACGCGTATGCGGTGGCCGACACTCATTGTCACAACAAAAACAGTCTGGACCGCCTGTATTATCCTAGCCCTGGGTGGTGTGGTGTTGTATTTGCTCCGTGAGTACCATACTTTTATTTCTGCTCCGAGGCTGGTACTGGTGGAACCCAGAGATCAAGCAGTGGTTTCAGAGACTGATATTGTGGTGCGCGGGGAGACCGATCGAGGCGCACGCGTCTTAATTAATGGGCAGCCAGTTCTTATAGATACAGAAGGAAAGTTTATTGAAAAACTCTTACTTCAGCCGGGACTGAACACGCTAGTTGTCTCGGCAGCCAATCGGTTTGGCAAAGAAAGAATAGAGACATTGACTATAGAGGCTATTTTTACTCCAGAGCAAGCGGCCTATAATGAATCGCCACTGATTCCAGAAGAGAATGGTCGAGTTCGTGTTGTCGTGAGTGCGCCAGAGAAAACGGTTGCTGTAGCGGTGCTTGTGGACGATGTGAAAGTGTGGAATGGGCAAATAATGGTTGGAGAGCGCAAAGAATTTGTGGCTAATCGGGAAATTTCGGTTTCTTCGGACAATGGGAAAGCAACCTATGTGGAAGTTGGATCCGAATCTCCCAGAGCCTTGTCTTCCGAGGAACAACCGATTCAAGACGTCCTCTTTGCTCCGGAACGCTGAACCTCTATAATAAGAAGGGTATCCCAGGATAATTCATATGAAAAGAAATGATATGGCGAAAGCAAAAACGGGCGAGAAGAAACAGGGAATTGACAGCGTGGTGGATGAAATTAAAGAAAAATTCGGCGAGGGGATGATCATGAAACTCGGCGAGATCAAAAAGGTAGACGTTGAGGTAGTCCCGACTGGATCGATATCACTTGATATCGCGCTGGGTATTGGAGGGATGCCACGCGGACGTATTGTTGAGGTATATGGTCCAGAGTCATCCGGCAAGACGACGCTGACACTGCATGTCATTGCAAATGCACAGAAAATGGGTGGAACAGCAGCGTTTATTGATGCTGAACACGCACTTGATCCAGAATATGCCAAGCGTATCGGAGTGAATATCAACGATCTGCTTATCTCACAGCCGGATAGCGGGGAGCAGGCATTGGATATTGTAGAGACGCTGGTGCGATCGAATGCGCTTGACGTGATTGTGATCGACTCAGTCGCGGCGCTGGTGCCACGGGCTGAAATTGAAGGTGAGATGGGGGATCAGCACATGGGTCGACAGGCGCGCCTCATGTCTCAGGCGCTTCGGAAA
>CAZDRG010000037.1:2031-5860 GCA_964508015.1 uncultured Bdellovibrionales bacterium | reverse complement strand
GGTGAAGAAAAAAACGGGGAAAAGCTTGGACCATCCTCATGCCCGTACCAGTTATTGGTCAAGAGAACATGATGAGCATATTTAGTCACCCAGTGCCCCTCAGGGAAACGAAAGTGCGTCTCGACAGCAATGCGTTCACCACTCCCCTCAAACTCAGAATCACTCACGGACAGGAGGTCATTCGATGTCCAATCTTCCTCAAAAGAAAACTGTACTTCGATAGCGGAAGTTGTGCTCCCTATAAAAGCAGAATGCTCAATCTTGACTCGCCCATTCATCATGCGAAGCGCGGGATCACGAAACGCGCTCACGCTTGCTGCATGCACGGTTCCGATAGAAAGAAAATCTCTCACGGGTGAATGAAGACTAACCTGCGAAGAACAATGTTTACCTTCATCGGATACTTTTCTTCCAAGATGGTCAAAATCCACATACTGAAAAACCGAATCTTCTCGCGTGTCATCACTCTCTACATTTTCCGCAAAATGAATCATCCCGCTTGGATAGGCAGAAGGGAAACATTCTGGATCACTCTCAGCCAATGCTTCAGCTGGGATGCTCGAGAAATCAGGCGAGGACTTGGTCAGGGTAATGCGATTTGTTTGACTCCCGAGAGCGAGGATGCGTCCATCATACACCGAGAGACTCACTATCTCGGCGTGTGTCCCCGGCTTGAGAGTCAGCGTGGCATCATTGACGACAATGACTGGCTTGGGAATATCCACGTGAGTCAGCGTACCCTCCCATGTTGTATCATGATCAATGACGATGTATTCCGTATTCCCTTCCCACCAGGGAACTTCATCAGCATGTGTTAAGGACACTACACTCGCCCACATCAAACAGCCACAAGTCAAGAACAATATCCCTCGAAAATGAGTCGAAAACATATTTCTCATACTCATCATGAGTGCTTCAGGTGAAATTACAAGTACAGAAATTCTCGTCCAGTATATCAAGAAATTTCCTCTCTCCATACAAAAACTTGCTCCCCGCTTCGTCATCCGCACGTAATTCTCCCAAAAAATACAGCAAGATAAAAAAATATCCCCGATTTTCTTCTCTACCAAACAGACTTTCTGCTCTCATAAATCCCTTTCCATAAGCAAAAAAATGCGCTATTCTATGCAGAGGGAGTGACAGAGAATGGTTTATTGTTTCTTATTTTCTTTGACGGTTTCACATATGCTCCAAGGTAAGCCTCGTTTCGCACTTTTTTTCCTCGCCGTTTTGTCTTTTTGTCTTGTCTCGAGCAGCGTACTCTTTTATGCCTTTGGCTACCGATTCAATTTTGAGCGCGGAGTTTTTATTTATGGAGGCTCCATTACACTCAAATCAAACCCCGTACAGATAGACGTTAAAATCGATGGTATCCACATCCCAGCGAAAGACCTGAGCCGTCTCAATCAAAGCTACCACATCTCTGGTATTATACCCGGAGAACACGCTATCGAAGTCAGCTCACCTGGATACCAAACTTGGGCCAAGCGAATTGTCGTGAAAAGCGGAATTTCAAACGAATTTTGGAATATCACGCTCCCCCGACAAAACTACGAAATTGTTTCCTACCCTGGTACAGAAAACTTGACTCGGTATTTCCAGTCGCCTGAACCGACACTCTTCGCGGGTATTTATAGCAATGATCGTCGTATTGGTGTGCAAATATATGATACTGATCAAGAAATCAATGAAAGTGTCTATTCTCAACCTGACGCTACCTTTGCTTTTGAAAAAAACGAGAATCTTGAATGGTCTCCCGATGCAGATCGACTTGTTTTTCCTATTCTTATCGAAGGGCAGAGACACGTGCTCGCGGTCGACACCGAAACAAAGCAAGCTCGAGATCTCAGCGCTGAGCTCAATCAGTTTACCATCATGCGCCCCCGCTTTAATCCCGCGATTCGAGATTCTCTTCTCTATCGCTCAGAAGGAAAACTCTTTCGGCTTGATTTGAATAGCTCTTCATCAGACACCCCTCTCGAACCACTCCTTCTCGCCGAACATGTTGCTGCTTACGATCTTTCTGGATCAGATATCTACATCGTCAACTCAGAAGATGGCATTCTCTATCGTTTCGGCGCTAACGAGGATCATCCCGACTTTCGTCCTATCATCGATGCACCTCTCGCAGACATTGATTCTGAAGCAACCCTTATCGTGTACGATGAGTATCGTATCGCTCTCCTCTCAAAAAATGGCGCTCTTTCATTCTTCAACGCGTACCTCAATGACGCCCCGCTTAAAGTGCTCGCTGATCAAGATATCAAAGGGGTACAATTTTCTGATGACGGGAAAAAGCTCCTCTTCTTCTCACCACATGAGACATTCGTGTATTTTATCCGTCCGTGGGAGGTGCAACCAAAGCGCGATCAGGATTCTGTTTGGCAAATCGGCCGTTTCGCGGATGAAATCTCATTCGTGCAATGGACCAAGGATTATGAGCATATTCTCTATGCAAAGGGATCGCAGGTTTTCATAACCGAGCTGGATAATCGTGATCGACGCAACATCAACGAACTCATGCGTTTCGAACGACCGCCCCTTCAAGTCCTCTCTCGTGTCGGTCAAAATCAGATTTTCTTTATCAAAGATAATGACAATGAGTCTGTTGAACTGCTCTCCATCGATTTCCCTGAATTCAACAATTTCTTCACCCAGTAGAAAATTCGCTCCTTAAGAAGTATCAACTATGCCACCTGAGCAACCATATATATCCCACGAACAAACTCCTGATACCCGGTACGACGCCGCTGACACAGCAAGGATGGATCGTGAGCAACGGGCACGCATGATTTGCCAATCTGGGAATCACCACGCCATTCTCGAAAGTTTCAGGAATCCAGACAATCGTAACCTTCTTGAAGAACATACTCGCACCCTTCAGTCAGACCCAAGACTGCGTGAACAACTCTCTAATATCCTCACTTCACTGTCTCCAGCCCATTGGGAAATGCTCACCTTGCTCCATCTTTTTGATACCGAAACCTTCAATCACTGTGTACGCACATATCAAATCGTCCAGCGAAAGCTCCAAAGCACACATCCGGTCGGTGATTTTCTCCGTGCCGAATTGAGCAGAGAGGGAATTCTCCCCGAAACGCTCGCGATCTCTGCGCTCCTCCATGATATTGGCAAAATTGGTATTCCGCTCAAAGATCTGATCCTCAACAACACACTAACTGACCAAGAGTGGTATCACCTCTCTATAGGACATTTCTGTGAACAAGATGGTTGTGATACCGAACAGGCTGAAAGAGTACTCGCTACGAAGCTTCAGGCCGGTGCTGCGAATAACCTCCGCGCAAAAGACCTTGTACCGTTCTCACACTGCCTCACGCCAGAAGAGCAAAAGCTTCTGATTGAGTCAGGTATCGATCCTCATCTCACTTTGGGGGAAATCATCAATAGGCATCAGGATTTCTCTGGGGAAATTGCCAAGATATACGGACTCGACGAAATCTTCATTGCACTGGTCTCCAACCATCACGAACGCCCACTGGATACACAAGATTCACTCCTGGTCTCACAATCCGCTCTTCGTATCGCAACCATTCTTCGTTTCGCTGATGTCTTCGACGCTCTCCACTCGGCGCGTACCTACAAAAAAGGCAATCCTTTTCTCACCACCATCGCGATACTGATTCAACAATCCCACGATGGATTTATCAGTCCTGAGCTCGCGCATCTCTGGATTGATGAGGATATGCAGGCTTTCCGAAGCTCCCAAGAAGAATATTTCCGTATTCTTCCCGAAGCGATTGACCGAGAGCACGCCAATGAGGCCGATTATTCTCCCGCTATGCGCGAAGCCATTATTCAAAAAGAGCTC
>CAZDRG010000037.1:0-1931 GCA_964508015.1 uncultured Bdellovibrionales bacterium | reverse complement strand
GTCGATACAGCAAAGAAAAAGGGATTCAAAGCAGTCCTCGTTTTCTGTGTTTTAACGAAAAACTTAATGCAAGCAATTCTTTAACAATCACGTACAAAAAAGAAAGGTGGCATAATCATGTTTGCAGCATCGGACAACACAAACGGCATCCCCCATGAGCAGTTCAACGCTGGCACCTCACACATACGAGGAGGCCTGACAGAAAGAGAACGGGCAGAGCGGATGGCGCATCCAGGGACTTCTCTAGCGGCCCAAAAAGCAACCCGGAAAAGCTTGGGCCAAGACCAAATACCAGTCCGCCACACACTACAATTGCTCTCGGAACCAAAACGGGGTCCCGTGAGAACACACTCAGCATCGTGTTCCACGCCATTAGTATGGTGTTTGAGGAGCGTCACACCGCTCGACGGATCGAGAAAATTCTCCTCAGGTTCTGGAAGCGAGCACCCTCAAATACGCGATCGAGGATCGGTTCGATCGTGGCACATCTCTCAAGCATACTCTCAGGCGGAGAAAGAGGCAGGACAACCAAGAGGCTCAGACAATATCGGGATCACGAAAAGGCATCGCTCCTTCTAGCAGGCTTTCTTCATACTGTTAAGCCTCAAGTTCTCAGGCGTATCGGCCTGGGATGTATCGCCGACATCGTCGATTACAGCCAGCCCGTTGGATTGATGCAGTGTCTCCTCCACTATGTTATTGAACTCGAGAAGGCAAGGGACAAAGTGGGGTGCCTCGTACTCCTTGATTTGATTCAGGAGGGCTCCTTCGAGTTCCGAGACCAGTTGGCCCTCTACTGTTTAGTGCTGGACTTGATCGACAGCGCCGAACGACACGATCAGCACTCCGCCGAAATCGTGGCTGCCAAAAACAAAGCTTCGGCGATGCTGACCGCTCATCAAACGAAAACATCGAAAAAATAGCTCCCAGCGTGAGGTTTTCAAAACCCAGGACGTAACACATACCTGGGTTTTCTCTTTTCTGTTTCTGTTCAATCGCTCGACGAAAAAACCCTGATTACTCAGGGCTTTCTTTTTTTTGAAGAATCGAGACTAACGCTTGCTCCACTGTGGTGCACGACGGGCTTTCCTGAGACCTGGCTTCTTGCGTTCTACCGAACGAGAATCGCGAGTCAAAAGTTTGCGTGCCTTCAGAATAGCGCGGAGATTGATATCAAATTTAATCAGAGCACGAGCCACACCCAGCTTGGTGGCATCAGACTGACCATGGACACCTCCACCCTGGGCCAAAACTGACACGCTGAATTTTCCATTCATGCCAGCGACTTGCAATGGCGAGAATGCGTTGGTCATGTATGCTGCCAAAGCAAAATACTCTTTGGCGTCACGGCCATTCACAATGAGAGTCATGTCCTTCTCATCAGCAATCGGCGTGATACGCACCTGAGCTACGGCCGTCTTGCGACGTCCTACGGCTGCGATATATCGCTCTGCTACTTCCTTCGTTTTGACGGTCTTTGTTACCATACGTCTGTCTACTATGAATCAAGAAAAGATATTATTAGTCGTGTTGTACGTGAATAGTTTTGTGTGTATGCTCAGCGTTCTTGTAGAGATTCAAGCGAGTCAACATCCGATCTCGTAGCTTGTTCTTCGGGAGCATTCCATACACTGCCTGCCAAAAAATCTTCCGCGAGTCTTTCTTCATCTGGTCCTGAAATGCAATGGACTTGATACCACTTGGATAGCCACTGAAGTGGTGGTATATCTTGTCAGCTCGCTTATTCCCAGTAACCACCAAGCCATCGGTATTGATAATAACAACACAGTCACCGCCATCGATATGCGGTGTGTATCCAACTTTCTTCTTTCCAGAAAGCACAAACGCGACCTCAACCGCCAAACGGCCGAGCACCTTCCCTTGGGCATCAAACTGATGATACACCCGACTCACTGATTGTTTCTTCGTTG
>CAZDRG010000036.1:0-6123 GCA_964508015.1 uncultured Bdellovibrionales bacterium | reverse complement strand
TTAAAGAGAGAAGGAATTCACAGCGGACTATGCTTGTAGACTATTTTGAAGGAATATGACTGGACATGGGTGCAATACCCATCAGCTCCACCGTTTTGTTTTTAACACCGTTCACATGAGACGAAGAAGGCACAATCGACCCAAACCAAAGATCCGTCCAAAGGATACTCTGCGTATCAATGAGCAGATTCTCGCTACTGAAGTCGTCGTTATTGACGAAGCAGGCGAAAATCACGGCATCATGGCGCTTGATGTCGCTATCGCCTTTGCTCTCGAACGAGATGCTGACCTCGTCGAGGTATCCCCGCTAGCCAAGCCTCCTGTCTGCAAGATCACTGATTACGGAAAACTCGTCTATCAGCAAGCCAAGAAAGAACAGCAAGCCAAGGCCAAACAAAAGAAAGTTGACATCAAAGGTATCCGTATCGGCTTCAACACCGACACCCATGATCTCGCTTTCAAGAAAGCACAGGCAGAAGGGTTCATGGCTAAAGGGCACAAGATACGAGTTGAGCTTGTCCTTCATGGCCGAGAAAAGGCTTTGGGAGATAAAGCCAAGGAAAATATGAATATCTTCCTGAAAAGTCTCACTACTCCATTCAAATTTGAAGAAGAAATCAAACGTGCGCCTAAAGGATTTTCTGCCCTCATCGCACCAGAATAGTCATCTCACGGTATCAATTCATAATCCCCTCTCTATCAAGCAACCTCTATGAAACAGAAGACGAACAAGTCTGTCAGCAAAAAATTTCGCGTCACAGGATCTGGCAAAGTCACCCGTCGCTCAACTGGAAACAACCACTACAATGTCCGTGATAATGGAGTAGCCACCAGAAACAAGCGCTCCGATGCCGGTATCGCTGTACGAGCTGATGAAAAGAATCTCCTTCGTGTCATGCCATACGTTTAGAGCATTCTCCCTTCTCGGCTCTCCCCATTCAGTTGACTTCCCCGAGAAAGACCTGCTACTCTAGCGATTCGATCCAGAAACAACCTCTCTCTTTTATTTATCCGCAGTAATCACACTATTTTATGACCAGAGTCAAGCGTGGCGTCATGACCAAAAAGCGCCACAACAATATTCTTGAGAAAGCCAAGGGCTTTCGTTGGGGACGCAAAAAACTCTTCACCAAAGCTAAAGAGGCTGTCATCAAGGCTGGCGTCTATGCTCGCCGCGATCGTCGCGCCAAAAAGCGAACCTTTCGCTCTTTGTGGATTGTCCGTCTCAACAACGCACTCCGTGAACACGGTATCACTTACCGCGCCTTCATTGCTCTTGAAAAAGAGAAGAATATTGAGCTTGATCGCAAGGTGCTCTCCCAAATGGCTGTCGAACAACCAGCTACCTTTGCGGCATTCATCCAAAGCGTGAAATAGAATCCCACCACTCTACTGAGATTCAACGAAGACACCATTCATTTCTGAGTGGTGTTTTTCATTCGAAGATGTGCGAGCTAAGCTGCTACAGGAAACGAAGTATCTCGGGCCGGATAATGAGTATGGCGCCTAAAACGAGCATGAGTATACCTCCAATAAATGTCGACCAACGAGAATATTTTTGCGTCAGATAGAGTCGGTCCGCCCCCCACAAAGCCAAACCAAAAATAAACAAATCATCCAGCATGTAAAAGAAAATGTAGAGAAACATCGTTCCCTGTTCTTGCCAAAAGTTTAGTTGATTCAGCTGCAAAATCTTCGTGAAAGCCTGAGGAATACCAATGGAACAAGCAAACTCAATCACATTGACCGAGAAGGCGAGCGCGATGATACCCGCGGCTGACATCCACGTGAGCGGTTCATGTGCCAACTTTTTAATTGAAGCAATCAGAGAAGTGCGTTTCGAAGTATCAATAATCTTGCAGGTGCCATTCGCTGTCTTCCATTCGTAGAGAAAAAATCCGCCACCACCAAGTGCGAGGAGCCCAACAAGTGGTGTCACAATATGGTCGAGTCCAACAAAATCCCACGTGGTAAACCACACATTCAAGATAAGGTAGTACATAACCGACTCAGCGAGAATAAAGAGTCCGGCAACAGACAACATCCGTTCTCGTGATTTCATCTGGACAAGCACCAAAAGAAAAGTCACTAAGACCCACAAGGCGCAGGGATTAAAACCGTCAATAAGTCCAAGCACACTCGCTAATACTGGCAAAGAGTAAGTGTACACATTCACTGTTCCCCCAAAAGGAATACGTACAAAATATTCCGGCATCGCTTGTTTACATGTTCCCGTAGTGGCATCACACACCGCTCCCTCTTCGCGTATGTTCAAAGGAATGCCCTCCTCCAAAATACGATTCGTACCCACTCGCTCTTGCCCTCGCTCTCTCTCAATCGCCCGCAAGAGGAGCTTTCCGGTGGTATCACCAGTATCGAAACCCTGGATTGCCTCTGTCCCAATCAGGGTCAATGGAGTGGCTCGAGTCAGACGATTCACTTCCGTAAAACGGGCAAATAGTTCTTCTGAATGCGCATCTCCAATATCCAAGTATTTCACCTCAATATCCTCACGCCGCGTCTCCAGTGCTGTGAGAAAAACCCGTTCAGCCTGACAATGTCCGCACCCTTCCCGTTCAAATACTTCAATCAAAACACGCCCAGAAGCAAGAACGTGTGTGTCAGGAATACAGCAAAGAGTAATAAGCATCAGACAAAACCAAATCCATTTTGTGTTCCAGGGAATACTCCACATACTTTAGATATTGAAAAGTGAAACTCATTGATACTCTCAAATCGATCTACCTTGATACTGCCAATAACAAATACGTATTTTTTTCTCCCATAATACGTTTTTCTCGAGAAATGTACCTGCCGAACATTCATACCCCGCAAACCATTCTCTCTTCACACTTTCAAATATACCCTTGGTCTCATCTCCAAAACCAGAGAAGAAGCAGCGTGAGAATGATCAAATGCACGAACCCAAGTAAGACGAGGAGAGATGATTTCATACAAAATTCACAATCAAACCACTGAAATACCTCTGTATCATACTCTATGAAAACCAGCCGAGCAAAGACTTCCAAGTCATATCAGACCATGACTTTTCATTGAGGAAAAGAGTCTGTCTATGCTATTCTTGGAAGAGATATCCTGTCCTCAAAATCAAAAACAATGAGCGAGCCAATTATTGTTGTCGATAAACTTCGGATTATCTACAATCAGGGAAAATCCAATGAATCACGCGCGCTCGAGGAAACCAGCCTGAGCATCTACCCGCATGAATATGTGATTATTTTTGGTCCATCTGGATGTGGTAAATCCACCCTTCTGTACTCACTCTCTGGGCTTCAATCCGCGACCTATGGCAGCGTCAGCGTCAAAGGAAAATTCATCTCACAAATGAATGAAGCAGAAGAACTCGAGCTTCACCAAACGGCTATCGGCATGGTGTTCCAAGCATTTTATTTGATACCGTCCCTCAACATTATTGACAATGTCGTTCTCCCAAAAGTATTCCGCGGCGAAGCACCTAAAGAACGTCTTGAAGTAGGCTACCAGCTCCTTCGTCGTTTTGGCATTGCTGAACAAGCAGACAAATTCCCCAATCAACTCTCCGGCGGGCAAAAACAGCGTGTCGCTATCGCCCGCTCACTCGTCAATAATCCCGATATCATCCTCGCTGATGAACCAGTCGGAAACCTCGATAGTGAGAGTGCGGAAAACGTGCTGAAAATTCTGAAGGAGCTCAACGAGGTCGACCAAAAAACAGTCGTCATGGTCACACACAATCCAGAACACCTCCAGTATGCTGACCGTGTCATTCATATGAAAGATGGGCGCATCATCAAAGAAGAAATCCACAAAGAGAAACGTGCCATCGTTCACCACAAGGAAGGGACCGCGGATGAGGAGACTGATCAAACAAATCCTGAACTCAAAATGCTCATGGCTTCGTTCAAGAGCTTACTCCCACAGCAAATTGACGTACTTCTGGTACCTTTCAAAGCCAAGCAATTACTTGCTCATCTTCTCTCTGAATTAAATGAGGAACAAGTGGCGATGGCAGAAGCCTTCTTGAAAGAGCTCCTCTTTAAGAATATCGACAGTCCTACCTTTGTTGAACGACTGGACTTAGATCTCGAGAAGGGCGGCGCCGGATGGAATCGTATGCGTGCCGAATCTTTCTCCGCTCGTACGGAAGAAATACTCTCTATCGCTCAAACGATGAAATCCGATACTGAACGTGCTCCTATCTTACTCGCGAGCTATCTCATCACTCAGTTCCATCTCAAGCTCGATGCGAAGAGACTTCTCCGTTTCCAAGCCACTCTGAAGCTCCGCATCGAAAGTCAAATCGGACAAATTGAGTTGCGCAAACGTCTCGACGCGCCAATGATTCAGGATGGTGTCGGACTTCATAGAAACACAGTCGAAAAAATTGCCCGAGAAATCGAAATCGTCATGCTCCTCAAGTTTAGCTAATACATCTTTTGTTGCGAGTTATTATGCGGATTTTTGACCTCATCAAACTCTCTCTTCGTATGTTTAAGGCTCGTGCTATGCGAACCTTTCTCACGGTTCTCGGAATGAGCGTTGGTATCGCTGCTATTATCTTTCTCGTTTCCTTTGGATATGGACTGCAACGCACTCTTCTCCAAAAAATCACGACTTCCGATGCGCTGGTCAGTCTTGATATCACTCCGGCCTCTTCTGAAAACGCCCTTCCTCTCAATGATGAGACAATTAAAACACTCCAATCTCTCCCCAATGTTGCTGACACTCTTCCTGTATTGGAACTTGCCGGCCAAGGCAAATTTGATACCGTCACACTCGATATCAATACCGTGAGTGCTCCCGCTTCTTTTCTCAAAAGCGAAGGATTGAAGTTGAGTACGGGACGTTTTTTCACCAAGGATGAAGCGAATGGCATCGTCATTACTCAAGCGGTTGCCAAGGTCTTCGACATCGCCCCGGAAGAAATGGTTGGAAAGTCCGTTGCTGTCACTTTGTTTCAGAGTGACGCGAGTGGGCGCTCACAAAAAAGAAGCGCTTTCAATCCGAAAGAATCCTATACCATTGTCGGTGTCGTACAGGGTGAGGAAAATTTAGTGTACCTCTCTCTCGATTCACTCGATGGCTTTCCGCTTACCGCGTATACCAAGCTCAAAGTGAAGTGTGCTTCTACAAGCTCTCTAGCCAGCGTGCGCATTCAAATCGAAGAGCTCGGGCTTACGGCATCTTCCATATCCGAAACTGTTGACCAAGCGAACAAAGTCTTTGGTGCTGTCCAAGTCGTCCTCATGATTTTCGGACTGATCGCCCTCATTGTCTCTGCTATCGGTATGTTTAACACCATGACTATTGCCCTGCTCGAACGTACCGAAGAAATCGGGATCATGAAGGCTATTGGTGCTGCTAAACGGAGTATTGCCCTGATGTTTCTCACCGAGTCAACCATCATGGGTCTTCTCGGCGCACTCGGAGGAGTAATTCTTGGTTTTTTTGAGGGTGAAGTACTGAACATTCTCATCAACCTGATCGCGACACGCTTTGGAGGCGAACCAGTAGACCTCTTTTTTAGTCCTTTCTGGTTTGTCTCGACCGTCATTTTGTTTGGCGCAGGCGTTGGATTCGCAACAGGTATATTTCCAGCGCGCAAAGCCTCTCGCATAGACACACTTGAAGCCCTCCGTTACAAATAATATCTGCTTGACAGAACCGATTTTACGGAACCTCTCAGTATCTCTCTCAAATCTCATGTCGAGGGAAAACGAGAACATTTTGAGATGGAAACCTTGAAAAGTGCGCTTGCCTGCCACTGATTATGGGCAGGTAAACCTGCCTTTGGAACGGAAAAGGCTATCGAGATAACCTGACAAACTTTGAGAGGCTTACAGCCGAAATGTTCTTACTTTCACCGGCAAGCATTTTTTTACTTTTCTTGTGCGGCAAGATTTGAGAGAGATATTCAAAAGCATGCCATGAAAAAGCACTGGCTAAAACAAATAAATACCAGATTCCCGTCTATGACCCATCAAACAATCATCTTTTTCACGAATGCCTCGGTACAGGTCCGGACTGCGATCGCATCTTCACACTCCATCAAAGCGGTGCGTAGCTCTTTGGCTCCATCGAAACCATGGACATAAGCCTGATAATGCTTCTTCATGAGCGCGA
>CAZDRG010000035.1:0-6207 GCA_964508015.1 uncultured Bdellovibrionales bacterium | reverse complement strand
ATAAAGGTAACCTTTTATTTTGATCAGGTGTCCTAATTGAGGGGTGAATTAAGGCCATATGGATACTCATAGTTGTGCCAAGAAAGCGGGTAACCCGCTAGCCTAGCAAAACCGCCATATGTGTGTACACATTACCGGGGACACTTGCCTTTTCTTCTATTTCTGTTACCATATCCTTGCAGTTTGACCTGCTTTTTTTCTTGTCGTTTTTGGCCCCATCGTCTATCGGTTAGGACATCAGGTTTTTCAGCCAGGGGCTGACCACCCTCTGGGTGGCATCCTGGCAAAGAATATGTTTTACGTTTATATTTTGAAGAGTACCGTTAAAGATGTGTATTATATCGGGAGTACCGAAGATCTGAGAAAGAGACTCGTTGAACATAATCAAGGGAAGACAAAATCGATTAGACACTTGGTGCCGCTCGAGCTGAAGTACTACGAAGCATACAGCACGAGAACATTGGCGCGAAAACGAGAAATCGAGTTAAAAAGGAATAGTTTCAAGAAGAAAGAAGTTTTGACAAGAATTGAGCCATAAGTATGGCCCCATCGTCTATCGGTTAGGACATCAGGTTTTCATCCTGGCAAGAGGGGTTCGACTCCCCTTGGGGCTACTGAATACCAAAAAACCATCGCTCTTTTGAGTGGTGGTTTTTTGGTATTTGTATTCAAGGGGAGGAAAAGGGCGTTTCAATAGGCCGGGCAATTGTCTTGGCTTTATGTTCCAAGATGTGCATGACCCAATATAACGATGTAAATCCAATTTTTTTTATGAGGAAGATTCAGAAGGCCAGAGGATTATTTGTTCCGGATTTTCATCTTCTACGTGGACCGATTGGATGATTTGGTTATTATTATTATTTAATCTAATTATCCAAGAGCATGCTTTTTTACGTTGGCTCCGAGAACCATATCGCAGAGGTTCAACATACCAATATCCTCCATCTGGTTTCTTGAGCCCTGATTTTTCTGCAATCGAAGTTAAATCAGTGAGTGATAGCTGAGAAGCAGCGCACGTATTCCATTCACTATTTTTGACACTTGATATCTCCAATGGGTACTGTATTTCTGCTTGGGTTTTTTGTTGAAGGGAAATGAATTTGTTTCGGGTGTTCTCGCGTTCTTTTCGTTCTTGGTTAAAGTAGTCCTGTCCCTCCTTATGATCCAGGAGTGGCACCCCAAAGCCCACAACGAGTATGGAGATGATAAGTATGGGAGGTATCCTTTTGTTGATTTGGAGTCGGTCTTTATTTTCAGTTGGCTGGGGATGAATACTGGAGATAAATGATGCAATGCACCAAATATGTACGAGACTGATTATCAAGTACGCGTTAGAGAATACAACAGCAATCGAGTCATAATATTTGGGGAGACACTCGGGATGGAAAGCGGCTTTTGTTGTCGAAAAGAGTCCTATAATGTGGTGGAGCAATCTTTGCGAGAAGAGCGTCATACCTTCTGCATCTCCGCAATCGCCGACACTCGTGAGGAGCATCAAGAAAAATGTGAGAAGAACAAGTACGAGTTTTTCCCGACTGAAGTAGAGGTTTCCGTCTTGGGAATCACGACGTTTTTTGATGAATGACACAAGGAAAATGATAAGAACGATACCATAAATGAGAGCTCCGGCAGTGAGGGTGAGAAGCATGGACCAGCCGGTTGTAGAGAAAGCAAAAAGGATGAACGCTATTCCGATAAGCGGAATGCCAGCCGCCAGGAAATATTTCGTGCTCATCATTGAATCTAATTGAATTAGGGAAGAAGAGAGATTGGAATCTTTCGTCTCTGCGGGTAATCCGTCCATATATATATTGCGAATGAAGCACAAGAGAATTCTACTCAGTCGTATCAATAGTTAATTGATTTGTGCGGCAGATTTCTGCGTAAGCCAGTGCGCTCGGACGGATGGTGCGCGCTTGGGTGGTATAGTCGACGTGAATCAGTCCGAAGCGGAGCCAATAGCCTTTGTTCCATTCGAAATTGTCGAGGAGCGACCAATAGAAATAGCCTCGAACATCAGCACCGGAAGTAATGGCTCGGTGGAGAGCGGAGAGAGCGGCGGGAATGAATTTCTGGCGGAGTGTGTCCGAAGCATCAGCAATACCATTCTCGAGAATATAGATGGGTTTTTGATAGGGGATGAGTTCAGTCACGGCATGATACAGCGATTCGGGAGAGTATTCCCAGCCGAAATCGGTCTGCTGGACATTTTCATTTTTTCTGAACCAGCCAGCGATTCGGTGGTGATTGTAATGATTGAGACCGATGAAATCTTGCGTGTGTCGGATACGATTCAGAAAAAACCTGTTCCATACAGTATCGGCACCCCACTTGAGGAGACGATTCCAAGGAGCATGGTCGGCGGCTTCAAACCAGATATTGTGCTTGGCGATTCCAATTTGTGATCCCGGAAAACGATTTTTGATGGCATGATAGGCGAGGTGGTGCGCACGGATGAGTGAAAATTGTGCACGGAAAAAAGAGATGAGCCCTCGCTTCTGTGGCGGCCAGGCTCCAGTGAGATAGGTGTGAGCAGTGTAAACATCAGGCTCATTGAGTGTAATCCAGAATTGAACATCCATACCGAATGCCCTGATGATTGTCTCGGTGTAACGCTCAAAGTATTTTGGGAAGTCAGGTGCCATGATACCACCTTTTTCGGCGAGCCAGAGGGGAAGAGTCCAGTGCCAGAGGGTGACGAAAGGCTCAAGACCGCGAGTGCGGAGAGCCTGGATGACAGCACGATAGTGTTCGATGGCGGCTTGGTCGAATTCACCTTCCTGAGGTTCAATGCGTGACCACTCGAGAGAGAATCGATGTGCGGTGTGTCCGAGAGAAGCGGCCAGATCGAAGTCACTCTCATAGCGTGTGTAGTGTTCGCAGGCAGAACCAGATATATAGTTTTGTGGGTCGGTGGCTTCGGCACGAAATCGCTGCCAATGAGGATTCCACGCAAACGTCTGTTCTGATTCACGGGCAAGCCGCTCTGCATTGGCGAGCTCCCACTGACTCCAGTCATTGTGATTGTTGCCTTCGACTTGATGGGCGGCGGTGGCAGCACCCCAGAGAAAACCATCAGGAAAAGTGAGTTTCATAAAAAGATATTTATATCATTTGCATTGTACCGTGCGCGAAGAGAAAAAGAAAACAGGACTTCGCTTGGTTCAGGCGAGAGTCCTGTCGGTTTTTTTAGATAAGGAAGACCGAGTCATTCGCTCGGCGCTTCTCCATCGCCGCCGCTAGACAATCCTCCATCACCGCATCCGTCGGCGTTGCACCCGTCTGGGTATCCGTCCTGCTCAAAGTCTCGGATGATATTGTCCGCATCGAGCCCGACGAGTTGGCTGACGGTATCTGTTTGGCAGGAGTTTCCTTCCGGATGAGTGTCGATGACTCGCGTCCCGATGCGATTTTGACCTTGGTAGCAGGCCAGCGCCAGGTCGACCTCGCCAATGGTGAGGTAACACGCGTACTGGCGCCTGATCGCCGATGGCGTCGGTTTTTTCCATCCGGCGGCTTCAACCCTTCCTGCGTAGTTGCGGCAGCCAGCGTCACGCGCCAGAATGACGACGAGCGTCACGTTGGGCATGCTGCCATTTTCAAAAAACATTTTTTCGGGCTCGGCAGCCGAGGTGGAGGATATAGAGAACGCCGCATAAAAAAACAGTGCGGCAATGAGTTTGAGTGCGTTTTTCATGTGGTGAACTCCAGTTTGTGAATTTGTGAAAGGGCGAGTACTGCGAATGTTGCAGAAAGCGCAACTCTTGATTGTGGTACAAATCGTCTGTTTAGTCAAGACTAATTCTGGAGCGGAAGATTTGACTTTTTGGCTCAAATTCAGTATTCTTGAAGAGTATTTAGCGAGTAGGGTGATATTATTTTTTCCTATGGATTCACATTTTCAGTTTCCAGACCCAAAAACTACCAAGACAGGAGAGCGACGAGTGCAGCGGGCGCTTGAGATGCTGCCAGGGACTCTGACATGGTCAACTCTACTCGGAATGCCGTTTCTGGCATATTTTTTCCCGCTCGTGGCCGCGGTATTTATTATTCTTTTTGATATTTACTGGGTACATCGCGCTATATATATCTCATTGCTTTCGGTGTATGGTAATTATCTGGTTTCAGAGGGGAAGCGCATTGATTGGTGGGAGCGTTGTCAGTATGCCTTACATCCAGAACAATATCTGAGTCTTCTTCAAGAACGTCTCATTCATCTCAATGATAATCGACGGGCATTGCCATTCTTTTCGCTGTGGCGTCGGCATGTGATGCGCAAAGAAATGCGACGCACAAAAACGATTCTTCGGGAAACAGGAGACTTAGTTCCAATACAGCATCAAATCATGGATTGGCGCGAGATAGTACACGTTGTCTTGCTTCCGACCGCTGGTGAGCCGGCAGAAATTATCGAACCTGCTATTCAATCATTGGTGGAAGCGAATTTTCCCAAGGAACAGATGATAGTGCTCTTGGCAACCGAAGAGCGAGAAAATCCAGAGACTAGGGTGCCAAAAGTGGAGTATCTTCAGAATCGTTTCAAGGGTATTTTCCGTGATTTCTTGGTGACGACACATGTGGTTGAAGGGGGCGAGATGAAGTGTAAAGCCTCGAACGCTCGTTATGCCGCTCGTGAATTGATGAAGTATCTTGATGCGCGTGATATCGATTACACACGGGTTATCTTTTCTAATTTTGACTGTGACAGCGTGGCGCATCCAGAGTATTTTGCCGCCTTGACCCATGCCTATGTCACCGATCCGAAGCGTTTGCAGCGAGCATACCAGCCTATCCCGATGTATCATAATAATCTCTGGGATACAGCCGCGGTGGTGCGTTTGGTGGTGACTGGTTCGAGCTTTTGGCACCTCTTCCAGAGTACGCGTCGGCAAATGGTGACTTTTTCATCACATTCAGAACCATTTGATACCTTGGTGAAAGTGGGATTTTGGCCGGTCAATATGATCAGTGAGGATTCAATTATTTATTGGAAATGCCTTTCGTATTTCCATGGGGATTATCAGGTGACACCCATTCATCTGCCCGTATCACTGGATGCGGTTTTGGCGGAAACCTGGTGGAAGACGATTCAGAATCAGTACAAGCAGAAGCGTCGCTGGGCCTATGGTATTGAGAATTTTCCGGTGACGATGAGAGCTTTGTGGCCAGATCGAAAAATCCCTCTTTTTATGAAGCTTCGCATTTCTTTTGAAATGGTTGAGGGACATTATTCGTGGGCGACGACCTCGATGATTCTCACCTTTGTTGGATGGTTGCCGTTGATTTTGGGAGGGCATGCTTTTCAAGAGAGTGTGCTTGCACATAATCTTCCCTTTATGACGAAGGCGCTCATGACACTTGGTATGACAGGACTGCTCATTTCTATCCCAATGGCATTGGTATCACTCCCACCCAAACCGAAACGCTATCACTGGAGCAAGTATTTGGTTATGTTTTTCCAGTGGATATTTCTTCCTATCGTTGCTTTCATTTCAGCTTTTCCAGCAATTGATTCCCAGACGAGGCTTCTTTTTGGAAAATATTTCGGTGAATTCTGGGTGACCGAAAAAATGAGGAAGAATTAAGAAGGAATATTTTCGGTAGCGTGGTGGTATTTGATATCCTGAGTCATGGGGTCATGAGGTGTTGATTTTTTTGGGTAAAAAAACTCCAGCCTGATGAGGTGCTGGATTAAGGGGGGAGTTCGTACCACGTGACTGCGATGCAGTCGTATTGTTCATCCTTTGGTTCGTCGGGCATGCACCAGAGTATCGTACCTGATCTTTGAGAGGTGATGCAGAGAGAAGGTCTAGCATTGCTAGGTTCTGACCGGTAACGCCTCAATCCTTTGAGGACAGTGGCGCGATGAAATTGAATGTATACATAAGGAGGTTTTTTTGTGACTTCAAATCGAGACGATGCCGCAAAAAATCTTTCTTCCTCAGGTCCCATGTGACGACTGAGACAGAAGACTTGGGTGTTTGCAATTAGCGGAGTCAGGGGACTGGTTGGTGATTGTTGAAGCCTTCGGAGAATTTCTTGCTGTTCCGATGGCCACCAATCTGGAATGCGCCATCGTGTGAGCATAGAGACTCCTTTTGACGTTGTTAAGGTAAGAAGAATGTATAGCGCACTTGAGAGAGTATTGTCAATGCCTTGATATTGACTCTTCTCCGCTTAAGTGCTATAATAAAAGACAGTTATTTG
>CAZDRG010000034.1:0-6535 GCA_964508015.1 uncultured Bdellovibrionales bacterium | reverse complement strand
CTTTCCTCATCTGGGTAGATTACTACTTTGACGTATGGATTATCACCAATGAACGCATCGTCAACATTGAACAAAAAGGTTTTTTTAGCCGTGAAGTCAGTGAGCTCCAATTCTCGCGTATCCAAGATGTCACCTCTGTCGTTGATGGATTCATCCCCACTATGCTCAATTTTGGTGATGTCTATGTGCAAACTGCAGCTGAAGAAAAACGTTTTGTCTTCAGGCAAATCCCAGATCCCTACACGATCAAAGATATGGTCATGCAGCTCTCGCGATCGGCTAGCCCTGAAGAAGCGCGTCGTATCAACGAAAAAGTTACTGTCGGGAAACGCGTTGCTTAATCACCCTATCTGCCCCTCATTCACAGGCTTTCTTGGTGTGTAGAAAAACTCCACCCTTGATTTTTTTTGTTTTTCTGTCTACGCTTTGCTCTGTACTTCTTTTTCTTTTTTCCTATGTCAGGACACTCACATTGGGCTGGAATTCGCCACAAAAAAGGCATTAATGATGCCAAACGTGGTGCCGTCTTTACCAAACACGGACGACTTATCACCATCGCCGCCCGTGAGGGCGCTGATCCGAGCATGAACTTCAAGCTTCGTCTAGCGATTGACACCGCACGCAGCATGAATATGCCCAAAGAAAATATTGACCGCGCTATCAAGGCCGGCAGCGGGGAGCAGAAGGACGCGGCTCTGATTGATTCTGTTCTTTATGAAGCATACGGGCCCAACCAAGTTGCTCTCCTCATTGAAGGTCTGACTGACAACAAAAATCGCAGCGTCGGTGACGTGAAAACGATTCTGACCAAGAATGGCGGTAAGTTTGTTCCGACTGGCTCGGTCTCCTTCATGTTCCGTCATGTTGGGATTATTGTCTTTACTTTAGAAAAATATTCTGCCGAAACACTCGAACTCGAAACGCTCGACTCTGGTGCTGATGACTTTCGCCTCGAAGAAGAAGTGTTTCTGGTTATTACCCATCCCGAGAAACTCCAAGCTGTCCGCACCTATTTCGTTTCCAAAAATTTCGAACCCGAGAGCGCCGAGCTCGGCTATCTGCCCACCCAAACTGTCTCTCTCTCCCCAGCTGATTTGGAGAAGTACGAAAAATTGAAAGAGCTCCTCGAAGACCATCAGGACGTGCAGACTGTCTGGGATAATCTCGCGTAAAGACAGCCAAAAAAGAAAAGAGCGGGTGCATCAAGCACTCGCTCTTATTTGAAAATTTCTACAGCCTTACTTCAAGGGGAAAATCCTTCACTATTCTTGTCGCCTCTCGCGATACAACATCTGAGTTTTGTTCTATACTTTCCTTAAGAAAGCCGTTCTCCGATCTCCGCTTCTTGTGGCGGCTCAACCGCCATATTTGATTCCGCTTCCTGACATTCGTGACAAAAAGTACGTGCATTACAAGCTATAATCTCTCTCCTATGCGTATTCTTGGCATTGATCCTGGTACAGCGACCGTCGGTTGGGGAGTCATCGAGCTCCGTGGAGCGGAAACGATTTCCGTGGCTTATGGACACATCTCTACCTCCAAAGATCTTCCTCTTGAAAAGCGTCTCGCTGAAATTGCAGACAATATCAAGCAAATCGTCGAGCTCTACCAGCCAGAAGAGGCGGGCGTCGAAGAGCTCTTCTTTTTTAATAATCAAAAAACCGTCATTTCAGTGGCTCAGGCCAGAGGCGCTATACTCTTGACTTTAGAGCGTTTACGTGTTAGTATCTCTGGTTACACCCCTCTCGAGGTGAAACAAGCCCTCACCAATTACGGTCGTGCCGAAAAGGCTCAGGTGCAACTCATGGTTAAAGCCATTTTGAAACTCGCCGCTATCCCGAAACCCGATGATACCGCCGATGCACTTGCCATTGCCCTCTGCCATGCCAGCCGACGAAAGGTGGAGAGTATACGCAGACAATAATTTTCCTCTGCGCTTCTTTTTTTGAATATTTTTTTGTATTACTACTATGCACTATCACCCGCTCGTACAGTATTTTGCCTCCGAAGGTGTCCCAATTCTCACGGTAACGCTTCTTCTGATGCTTCCAATCATCGCTACGCTGGTAGCTATTTTTCGACAGGTCATCGGGATAAAGGCCTTTGGCATCTACACCCCCTCGATTATCACCTTTGCTCTCTTTGCTATGGGTGACTTAAAATATGGCGTGGCGGTATTTGTCTCTATTATCATTGTCGGCATGCTTTCTCGCTTCGGGCTGAAACGCTTTCGCCTGCTCTACCTACCACGTGTGGCTATCACTCTTTCCATTATCTCTCTCGCTATACTCATCCTTCTTCTTCTTGGAGGGCACAATCAGCGAACTGGTTTTGCTGGAGCATCAGTCTTTCCTCTTCTGATTATGATTACGCTCGCGGAAAAATTCGTCTCCACTCAAATCGAAAAAGGTACTCGTATCGCACTCATTCTCGCCGCGGAAACGCTGATTATTTCTACCGTCGGATACTTTCTCATCAAATCCACTCTGGTAACTGATATCCTCTTAGCCTACCCGCTCTGGATTATCACTCTCACCTTCGTCATCAATATCACCCTCGGTAAATGGTCTGGTTTGCGTCTTTCTGAATACTGGCGTTTCCGTCAGATATTCAAGCACCTCTAATCTCGATCGGTGCTCAACCAAGAGACAGGATGGTCTTTTTCTGATGCCCCATGTTTCCGAACATGCAGCAAAGAAAAAATCCATCCTGTCTCCTGGAAAGCATCTCTTAGTATCTATCTCAAATCTCATGTCGAGGGAAAACTGGAGTATTTTGTGCGAAAACCTTGAAAAGTGCGAAAAGGCTTGTCTGCAACTGACTTGGATAGGTTTACCTGCCACTGATTATGGGCAGGCTATCGAGATAACCTGACAAGCTTTGAGAGGTTTGCAGCCGAAATACTCCAGTTTTCACCGGTAAGCATTCTTTTCTGCCTTCTTGGTGCGATGAGATTTGAGAGAGATACTTAGAGCTCTTCGGAATATCCTTTAGATGCATCTGAACAAAACATATGTTTGAATACTGGAAAAATAGCCGAAAACTTCTCGGAATGAATGCGCGCAATCTCGATTTTGTTCGCCCATTTAACCGACGTCGTGGTATGAAAATCGCTGATCAGAAACTTCTCTGCAAGCGTATTCTTGCCCGTGCCAAACTTCCTGTTTCCGCTCTTATCGGCAAGATCCGCTCCCGAGAAGAACTCGAAAACTTTGACTGGACCGCCTTGCCAGCCAGCTTTGCACTCAAACCAAATCGCGGATTCGGTGGCGAAGGAATCCTCGTCGTCTATGCTCGCAAGAAAAACCGTCCCGATGCTTGGATTAAGGCAAATGGAAGCGTCGTCACTATTGAAGATCTCAAAACACACATCGAAAACATCCTCGATGGATCTTTTTCGCTCTCCAATACTCCCGACATAGCATTTTTCGAAGAACGCTTAAAACTCCTCAGACTTTTCAAGCCCTACAGCTACAAAGGCATTCCTGATATTCGTGTAATTGTCTTCAATCGCATTCCAGTCATGGCGATGCTTCGTCTCCCGACTCGCGCATCCGATGGTAAAGCGAATCTTCAGCAAGGTGCCATCGGAGTTGGTATTGACCTCGCGACAGGCACGACTACCTCGGCTATCATGGGAAAGGGGCAGGTCATCGAGTCTGTTCCAGGAACCCGTCTTCCGCTTTCGGGTATCAAGATTCCGTACTGGAAACAAATCCTCACAATGGCCGTCGAGGCACAATCGATTTCTTCACTCGGATTTCTGGGTGCTGATATTGCTATTGACCGCGATCAAGGGCCTGTCATCCTTGAGCTCAATGCACGTCCTGGTCTTTCCATCCAGCTTGCCAACTTTGCTGGTCTGAAAGAACGACTCGATCGGGTGCGTGGCATCAATATCAAAACGACCGAACGCGGCGTGCGTCTTGGACGCAATCTCTTCGGAGGTGAAATCGAAGAAGAAATTGAGGAAATTTCTGGACGCCGCGTCATTGGCTGTATCGAAAAAGTCAAACTCATCGGAAAAAATGGAAAGGAAATAACCGTCGAAGCCAAAATAGACACCGGCGCCGATTCCACCGCCATGGACACTACTCTTGCCCGCGATCTTGGATTCGGAGAAGTACTTGATACCTTTCAGGAACGTATCGGAGCAAAAAATATCCTCTCAGAACTCTCAAAAGATGAGCGAGAGATGCTGTTTTCAAACATCCCTGACCTTGCCGATACAATACCAGTTCGCTCTTCTCATGGTACATCCTATCGCCCGATGATTCGTATCGATCTCATTATGGATGACTTTACCATTCCAGCGAAAATATCAATTATCGATCGATCAAAGCTTGACTACAAAATGATTATTGGTCGAAAAAATCTTCAGAAATTTCTCGTTGATGTAAATAAATAATTCAAATATTTCTTTATGGAAAATTTAAAGAACGCGGCATATCTGAAAAAAATCAAACATGGCGGATTTCGATCTCTTGTTAAACGGGCGCTCGACCTCGGTATCGATGTTGAACTTATCTCCGCTGAAAATAAAATTACTCGTTTCATGAATGAGAATACCTCATTTTTTATACGTGGAAAAAATGTCCCAGCATACCGTCGTATGGGAGAAATGACAAAAAATAAGGTCGTCACCAAGTTAGTTTTGGAGAGCTTCGGTATCCAAACCCCAAAAGGATTTGAGGCTCTCTCGCTAACGGAAGCAAAGCAGCTCATTAAGGAAAATAATCTCATCTACCCAATCATTCTTAAACCAAGCGCTGGAACCCGCGGACTCGGTGTCACATGGAATATCCATACGGATGATGATCTAGAAAAAGCCATTGCTTATTTCAAATACTCCATCAAACAACATCCTATTCTCGCTTCAAAATCGAAAACATTTCTTGTTGAAGAGATGTTCCAAGGACACGAATACCGCGTACTCGTGCTCGATGGAAAGGTTATTTCCTGTGTCGAAAAAATTCCAGCCAGTGTTGTTGGTGATGGAAAATCGGATCTGAGAAAACTCATCCGATTATTTAATCAAACGCGACTACCCGGATTCACCATTCATATCGATAAAACAGTCAAAGAAACTCTGTCTAAGAATCACCTCAGTCTTAAATCAATACTTCCAAAAAAAAGCATTCTCCGGCTCCGAAACAATCTTAATATGTCTGACGGTGGCCGATCAATTGATGTCACAGGAAAACTCCACCCAAAACTCAAAAAAATCTGCATCAAAGCGACAGAAAGTATCGGGCTCACGTACGGAGGGGTTGATCTTATGGCAGACGACATCTTGGATCCGAAGACTCGGTATGTCATCCTCGAAATTAATTCAAACCCTTACTACAATATGAATGAAAAACCTCTTGTTGAAGGTAAGGGCGTAGATATTTCTTGGCTGTTTCTTAAAAAAATGTTTCCTTCGCTTAAAAAGTCTTCGCACAACATTTAAATCAATTTCGCACAGTTGTTTTCTTTTTACATCAACGTGTTTCAGTTTACACCCTGCACCAGAATGAAGCGAGAAAATGAGTTTCCTGTGATGAATACCCTTGAAGTTTTCCTTGTTTTAAGCTATACTTCGGTTACTTTGGTAACTGTTTTTGTATGCGAAATCCCTTATTTCTGAGGAAAAAAGGCACTCAGACCTCTGGGGAAGGGTCTGCTCCCTCACGGACAAAAAAGGTACTCCGAATCGCTCTCAAGCTCTTCGTGATGTTTCTTATTCTCGGTTTTCTCGCAACTGCTGCCCTTTTTGCGTTTATTGCGAAAGATCTCCCGAGTCCGGGCAATGTCAATAATCGTTTTATCATTGAATCAACCAAGATTTACGATCGAACCGGCACCCATCTCCTCTATGAAGTACACGGTGAAGAAAAGCGTACTATTGTCAGCTTCCAAGATATTCCAGAGTCTGTTCGAGCGGCTACTATTGCCCTTGAAGATCAGGATTTCTATCATCACTTCGGCATTCAGCCCAAGGCTATCCTCCGCGCTGCCCTGAAAGATATTATTACTCTTGATGCCGCTCAGGGTGCCTCAACCATTACCCAGCAATTCGTGAAGAATTCCCTTCTCTCAAACGAAAGAACGTTCACTCGAAAAGTTAAGGAGGTTATCCTTTCACTTGAAATAGAGGCTAAATTTGAGAAAGATGAAATCCTCAGCATGTATCTCAATGAGATTCCGTATGGCTCAAACGCCTATGGTATTGAGGCTGCCGCACAAACTTTTTTCGGCAAATCCGCTAAAGATCTTACTCTTGATGAAGCTGCTTTACTCGCCTCCCTTCCGAGAGGTACTGCCTTTTACTCCCCATACGGATCGCGACCAGATCGAGTGGTGACGCGCAAAAACTACGCCCTGAAACAAATGGCTAAGCTTGGCTATATCTCCGATGACCAGGCCAATGAAGCCATTGATATTGATACACTCCAGAAAATTAAACCACAAAAAAACATCATTGCTGCACCACACTTTGTCATGTATGTACGAGAATACCTCCAAAACAAATACGGGGATCAAAATATCGAAC
>CAZDRG010000033.1:1617-6617 GCA_964508015.1 uncultured Bdellovibrionales bacterium | reverse complement strand
GTGAGTGGACCATTGCTCTCTGAATCGTTGAGACTGAGTTGTTTTTCGTAAATACTTTTTATGGATATTTTTTCTGCCGTGTTGGTTGTGTTGGGTCTCATGGTATTTGAAATTGTTTCGAGTATTGATAATGCGATTATCAATGCCGAAGTACTTTCAACCATGGGTGCTCGAGCGAAACGCTTTTTCTTGACGTGGGGGCTATTTTTTGCGGTATTCCTTGTACGTGGTCTATTGCCATGGCTTATCGTCTGGGCAACAGTTCCAAGCCTTGGATTTTTTGGTGCGTTAACGGCGACATTTTCAAATGATCCACAAGTGCATGGAGCGATTGCATTAGCGTCACCGATTCTCCTGATGGGTGGGGGTGTTTTTTTGCTCTTTCTCTTTTTGCACTGGATTTTTCTTGAAGACAAGTGTATTGGATTTCACTGCGAGCGTTTCGCAGCACGACATGGCGTCTGGTTCTTTGCTGTGGTTTCAATTGTTTTGGCCACCATTGTCTGGTTTGCTTTGAAGCAAAACACCATGCTTGGTTTTGGGGCCGTTATTGGATCAACCATATTTTTTATTACTCATGGATTTCGAAAGCAAGCAGAAGAAGCCGAAAAAGGGCTCTTGACCTCACCTTCATCCGACTGGAGTAAGGTATTGTTTCTTGAAGTGATTGATCTTTCGTTCTCGATTGATGGCGTCCTCGGAGCGTTTGCTTTTACTCTATCGGTACCACTTATCCTTTTGGGGAACGGTATCGGCGCATTGGTCGTGCGTCAATTAACCATGGCTAATATGAATCGTGTGAAACGCTATGTGTATTTGAAAAATGGCGCGATGTATTCCATTTGCGTGCTGGGTCTCGTAATGATTGCAGAGGGTTTTGGCACTCATGTCCCTTCCTGGGTTTCTCCTTTGGTCACGATTGCATTCGTCGGATATTTTTTTGAACGTTCTCGTCGACATCTCGCTCACGCAGCATGATATATCAAGAGGAAATTCAATTGACAAACAAATAGCCCGAGGTACAATAGAGAGAGGAGGCAATAGCTTTCTCGTTAATACAGTAAACCGGTCACAGTAAGCATATGACGGACAATATGATGGATAAGGAGTTTGTCGAATACGTGGTAAAGATGTTGGTTGACAATCCGGATGATGTAAAGGTGGAACGGAAAATTGATGAAATGGGCGTGCTTATCACGCTGGATGTGAATCCAAAAGATATGGGTATGGTTATCGGACGAGAGGGCATGACAGCCAAAGCGCTGCGAACACTGCTTCGCGTTATCGGTGCCCGCAATAATGCTCGGGTAAACCTGAAAATCAACGAACCAGAAGGATCAGAACGCGGACATCGTGAACCACGCGAAGAGAAGCCACGAGAGGAAAAAATCCGTGACGACAAACCAGCCGAAGAGCCAGTCAGGCGCTCCTTGGATGATGTGATGAATGAAATTGCTGGGTAGTGTTTTTGCCTAGGGTAGTTTGCAACGAAGTATCTGGATTCCGTCCGAGAGAGTACTCGGACGGAGTTTTGTTTCGTCGAAAAATGTATGTTAGGATGGAAAAAGATTCATTTGTATCTCAAGTAAACAGAGACTATGCAGATAAGAACGTTTGACATCGCTGGTTTGATACTTATGACACCTGAGGTTTTCATGGATGAGCGAGGGTATTTTTTTGAGTCTTTTCAGAAAGAACGGTATCGGGAACTTGGTATTCCGGCAGATGATTTTATCCAGGAGAATATATCGAAGTCAAAGAAAGGGGTATTGCGAGGCATTCATTTCCAGCGAGATCCATTTGCACAGGGGAAATTAGTGCAGGTGCTTCGGGGGCATGTATTGGATGTCGTCGTCGATATTCGTTTCGGTTCTCCGACGTATGGTAAGCATGTGGCCGTTGAATTATCAGAAGAAAATCATCAGCAACTCTGGGTACCCACCGGATTCGCACACGGATTTTTGGCATTAGAGGATGATACTCTTTTTTCTTACAAAGTGACTGCGCTGTATTCGAAGATTTCAGAGGGAGGTATTCGTTTCGATGATCCAGATCTCGGTATTGTGTGGCCTTTCAAATATCCAATTGTTCTCGAAAAAGATAGACAACTCTTTTCGTTTGCAGAGTACAGTGGGAATCCAACTTTTCGATACGAAAAAGCATAGTGTTATTGGAATATTTCGGAGGATTCTTTTATTTGGTGACATCGAATAACTATGAAAATGCTCGTAACAGGTGGCGCGGGATTTATTGGTTCAAATTATATTCACTTTATCTTAGAAAAATATCCTGAGGATTCAATCGTGAATCTCGATAATCTTACTTACGCAGGAAACCTCGAAAATCTTGCTTCAGTTGAAGACAATGCTCGGTATCGATTTGTAAAGGGAGATATTGGTGATGCGGGAGTGGTTGACCCGTTGGTGGCACAGTGCGACGTGGTGGTGCATTTTGCTGCGGAGTCGCATGTTGATCGCTCTATCCTTGGACCAGAGGCCTTCGTGCAGACCAATGTCTTTGGGACTTTTACTTTGCTCGAGGCGGCCCGGAAACACAACAAGCGTTTTCATCATGTCTCAACGGATGAAGTATTTGGCTCGCTTGAGCGTGATGCCCCGGCCTTCAATGAGGCAACGCCTTATGATCCGCGAAGTCCATACAGCGCGTCAAAAGCAGCGAGCGATCATCTTGTGCGGGCATACTTCCATACCTACGGGCTCCCAGTCACACTCTCAAACTGCTCGAATAACTATGGCCCCTATCATTTTCCGGAGAAGTTGATTCCACTGGCTTTGACCAATCTGCTTGAGGAGAAAAAAGTTCCGGTATATGGTGATGGACGCCAGGTACGTGATTGGCTGTTTGTAGAGGATCATTGCCGAGCGATTGATGTAATACTTCGACAGGGGAAGATAGGGGAGACCTACTGTATCGGAGGCAATGGAGAACGAGAAAACATTTGGATTGTGGAGCAACTTATTGCTCTTCTCAATAAAGACATATCTTCAATTGAATATGTGACTGACCGTCTTGGGCACGATCGTCGATACGCTATCGACTTTACAAAAATTCGGACAGAACTTGGATGGCAGCCAAGCGTGTCACTTGAAGAAGGATTGGCGCGTACTGTGGCTTGGTTTCAAAAAAATGAAAACTGGTGGAAGCGGGTGAAGAGTGGTGAATATCAGCAATATTCGACGAGTCAGTATGGAAAGTCATAAATCAACAGTGCTGATTCTGGGTGCTCAGGGAATGCTCGGACAAGAATTGAGCCGAGTTTTTGGTGAGAGCAAGCAATATACTGTCTTGAGTTGGGATCGAGAGGAGATCAACCTGACGGATTACAGCAAAATGGAAGCCAAAATTCGCGAGGCAAATCCAGATATCATCATCAACGCTGTGGCATACAATGCGGTGGACCTCTGTGAGACGGATACTCTGGAAGGAGAGAAAGCGCGAATGCTCAATACGGAGGTACCGCAAAGATTAGCCCGACTGGCCGAGGAGAGTGAATCTATTTTGGTGCATTACTCAACGGATTATGTGTTTGATGGCACCGAGGAACAGGGCTATACCGAAGATGCTCAGCCCAAACCCCTCTCTCACTACGGATTGACCAAATGGAAAGGGGAGGAAGCAGTCCGAGCTGAATCGAAGAAACACTATGTGATCCGTCTTTCGAAGTTGTTTGGAGCCAAGGCTCTTTCAGCCGATGGGAAACAGAGTTTTTTTGAAAAAATGCTGGCAGTAGCGGAAGGAAAAACCGAAGTGAGTGCGGTGGATGGGGAGCGGAGTTGTTTTACTTATGCTCCTGATCTCGCAGCAGCCACTCGTGCTCTGATAGAAGATCAAGCGGCATTTGGTATCTATCATCTTGCCAATAGTGGTGTGGCGACCTGGTATGAGGCGGCGCAAGAGCTTTTCCATCTCGCGAGACCAGATGTCGTGGTACATCCGGTATCACCCGATGTCTTCCCTCGTCCGGCCAAGCGTCCTCAATACTCAGCACTTCGCAACACCAAGCGTCCACTCCTGCGTGGTTATCGCGAAGCTCTTCGTGAGTTTGTGACGGGGAAAATCGAGCGGAATACTTCCGATGTGTGAGTAACGGAGCGTGCCATTCCCTCGAAGGCGGGAATCTAGTCTCCACGAACAAATGAATTGAGTATTCACCGAATTGACTCAGAAAAAACAGAGGTAATCGGGAGTGTTCTGTCCGAGTGGCTTTTTGCGTGAGAAAAAAATAAAGATGAGTGACATCTGGATTCCCGCCTTGCGCCACCGCTAAAGCTAAAGGCGGCACATAGTCGTGGGAATGACGATACAGATGTAGCTGGGGGAGAAAAAAAGAAGCCCGCGGAACTCAGAGTGACAGAGTTTCGCGGGCGCGGTGCCGATGGCACGGCTATTTCGTCATGATGCCGATGAGATAATAGAAGGCCAGTCCTTCCGCTATCAACAAAAAGAGCAACGTTCGAGGGAAGATTTGTTCGTGCGGATAATAGCATTCTTCAGCAAGAATCTTGTTGCAGACGTGGATGAGGATGTTAATCATATTCCCCGCGAATGTCAGCACGGTGACAAAGAGGAGCGCATTTATTGCAAGTTCTTGAGCAGACATTGCTGATTCCTTTCATACTCCGGATCAATCCCTCCGGTATGGGCTTTGCTTTATGGGCGCGGTGCCGACACGGCGGCTAGTTTGTCGTGGCGCACAGGTAAGAGAAGGGTAGAATTTCCATTACCAATAAAACCAACATCGTTCGAGGGAGGGTTGGCTTGAACAGCGGCTTGTCGTCAAATTTGCTGAAACCGTAGATGAGGAGGTTTATCGCGTTCCAGAAGATTGTCAGCGCGATGACAACGAAGTATAGTCCAACTAGAAGATCTCGAGTAAACATTGCTGATTCCTTTCATACTCCGGATCAATCCCTCCGGTATGGGTTTCACTTGTAAAGCTACTATTTCGGGAATTATCCGAAAATTAATTATGCACATTT
>CAZDRG010000033.1:0-1517 GCA_964508015.1 uncultured Bdellovibrionales bacterium | reverse complement strand
TTCACTTGTAAAGCTACTATTTCGGGAATTATCCGAAAATTAATTATGCACATTTTTTGATTATAAGTCAATAGTGCGAGGAGAGGGGATTCTTGCTAGGATGAAGGCATGCATAATACGATTTTCCTATGAAACACACAACTTTACAGGCACAAGATGCGGCGGTTTATGCCGCGGTGATGGGGGAGGAGAAGCGCCAAGAAGAGGGGCTCGAGATGATTGCCTCGGAGAACTATGTCTCGAAAGCCGTACTTGAGACGTTGGGGACGGTATTGACCAACAAATATTCCGAAGGCTACCCAGGTAAGCGGTATTATGGCGGACAAGAGTTTACCGATGTCGTTGAGACACTCGCACTCGATCGAGCAAAAAAACTGTTTGGAGCGGAGCATGCCAATGTGCAGCCACATTCGGGAGCTCAGGCAAATCTGGCTGTGTACGCGGCACTTCTTCAACCAGGCGACACGGTACTCGGTATGGATCTCTCACATGGTGGCCATCTGACACACGGGCATCCAGTGACTTTGCCGGCCAAGGTGTATCGCTTTGTGCGCTATCAGACGGAAGCGGATGGGAGTATTGATTACGACAAGCTTGAAATATTGGCGAAGAAAGAAAAACCAAAACTCTTACTCGCTGGATTTTCTTCGTATACTCGGCAGATCGATTATGCCCGTTTTGTGGCTATCGGCAAAAAAGTGGGAGCTATTACCATGATGGATATGGCGCATATTGCTGGACTCGTTGCGGGGAAAGCGTTGCCGAATCCAGTTGAATATTTTGACGTGGTGACGGCGACGACGCACAAGACGCTGCGGGGACCACGCGGAGGACTGATTCTCTCTCGGCAAGAGTTTGGAGCCGCGATTGATAAAGCAGTCTTTCCGGGGACACAAGGTGGACCTCACATGCATGTGATCGCCGCCAAATCCGTCGCTTTTGGAGAGGCGCTGCGGGCTGATTTTCGAAAGTATGCCAAACAAACACTCAAAAATGCCAAAGTGCTCGAAGTGGAATTGACACGAGCAGGCGCACGGATACTTTTTGGGGGAACAGAGAATCACATGGTCTTGGTTGATACGGTGGCGAGCTATGATCTCTCAGGCAAAGAAGCAGAAGAGCGACTGGAAATGATCGGCATTACTGTCAATAAAAATGTCATTCCGAATGATACACGTGGTCCGCTTGATCCATCCGGTATTCGTATCGGGGTACCTGCTCTCACGACACGGGGAATGAAAGAGAGGGAAACCAAGTTGATTGCGCGTGCTATCGGGCGTATGCTACAGATATCAGCCGATGATGAGGAATATAAAAGATTGACTACGACACTACGCAAAGAAATTCATCAGTTGTGCAAACAGTTTCCACTGTATCGGTAGTTTTGAGTATCCGATATGTTCTTTGGAGACAGAAAAGAATACGGAGTATGCGTCGTTTTATGAAATTGCCTTGCTATTCAGAAGAGAGAGAAAAGATTTTTCTAATGCTTATGTTCCGACATGTCGCGAAGAAAA
>CAZDRG010000032.1:0-7216 GCA_964508015.1 uncultured Bdellovibrionales bacterium | reverse complement strand
ATGGCTTGTACCTTTTGCGCAACCGGGAAAATGGGATTTTCACGGAATCTCTCGGAAGATGAAATCGTTGATCAGGTGCGACATTGGATCTATTTTCTCGCTGACCATCCCGAGATAGCGGCACGCGTGAGCAATGTTGTTTATATGGGTATGGGGGAGCCGCTTGCGAATTATGACGCCGTAAAACAATCACTGCGGACAATTCTCAAATATACTGATATCGGACCGACGCATATGACCGTTTCAACTGTGGGCCTGGTTCCGATGCTTAATCGTATCCTTGACGATTCAGAGTGGCCAGCGGTACGGCTAGCTGTGTCATTACATAGCGCTGATCCACAGACGCGCAAGGAAATCATGCCGACGTCGTATGATAATTTTCTTGATTCCTTAGCGGAATGGGCAGAGCGTTATTTTGAAAGATTTGATTCAAAGCGTCGTCATCTCACTTTTGAATATATTATGCTTTCTGGTGTAAACGATTCAGAAAAGCACGCGGAAGCGCTCATAAAATTTACCCGACGGGTTGGTAAAGTACGTGTCAATCTTATTCCGTACAATTATACGGGAGACGCGTTTCAAAAAAGTACTCAGACGGATGTGGATACTTTTCAGCAACGTCTCGAGCGAGCCGGAGTTGATGTCACTCGTCGCCGAACCATGGGTGAAGATATCGCGGCCGCCTGTGGACAATTAGCGGTTCAGGAAGAAAAGACGGCGATAGCTTGATTACTCTGGGTATTGTTGGTACACTATCTATCTTATGCCAGATTGTTACTTCATCACGACTTTTGGATGTCAGCAGAATGAAGCTGACTCTGAGCGCATTGCGAGCTTTTATGAAGCGCGCGGTTTGATTCAGGCAAAAAATATACAGGCAGCGCAGGTTATCGTACTCAATACCTGTGTAGTGCGTGAACGAGCGGCGGAAAAAGTTTTTGGACTGGTGCGGAATATTCGAAAGGGACTCAAAGGAAACGCCGCTGCGCGTATTGTGGTGACGGGCTGTCTGATCGGAGCAGCGTCCCGAGTCCCGGGCGGTAAGATGATGAAGAGTTTGCGGGCGCGATTGCCAGACGTGGAGTTTCTGCCTTTGGAGGAGGTTGGATTTGAATATGCTCCAAAGCGAACATCTTTGAAATCAGTTTCAATTCCCATATCAAATGGTTGCAACAATTTTTGTTCGTACTGTATTGTGCCGTTTTCTCGAGGGAAAGAAAAATCACGACCATTCGCAGACATTGTCTTGGAGGCAACAGAAGCAGCAGAGAACGGAGCAGAGGAAATCATGTTGCTTGGACAGAACGTAAATTCGTATGGAGCGGATTTGTTGTTGGAGAGATTGGGAGAAAAGGAGGAATATATATTACCGGATGGGCAATCAGTGAAGCCAATCATGGTCAAGCACCTTTCTCGACATCGTATCCCGACTCTGTTTCCACATCTTTTGGAGGCAGTGGCTAAGCTCCCACAAATAAAGAAAGTATCTTTCGTCTCCTCAAATCCGTGGGATTTTTCGGACAGCCTCATTGATGTCATATCGAGGTACCCAAATATTGATCGTTTGATTCATTTACCGGTACAGTCAGGAAGCGATTCGGTGTTGAAACGCATGAATCGCTGGTACACACAGGCAGAATACCTCTCACTTATTGAACGTATTCGGAAAGCGATACCGGAAGCAAAATTTACCACAGACATCATTGTTGGTTTCCCCGGGGAGACAGGAGAGGAGTTCGAGGAGACCAAGAAAATTGCACAGATAGTCAGATTTGAGAAAGCCTACATTGCTTGGTACTCACCAAGACCAGGTACAGTCGGAATGAAGGAAATGCAGGACGATGTTCCATTTCTGGAAAAGAAACGTCGACATCGAGAACTCGATAGACTCGTTTTGACTTTGTCTGGCAATGAGTGGGCTTTGAAGAAATAAGGTAGAATGAAAAAGTATTTTGTGATTCCACATATCTACGCATATGAAACATCCCACATCTCTCACGCTTCTTTCTTGGAATGTGAACGGCATTCGTGCGGCAGAGCGGAAGGGTTTTCTTGAATGGTTGCATCATCATCGGTATTCCGTGGTTTGTCTTCAGGAGACGAAGATTTCACATCCGGATCAGCTCTCAAGAGCGTTAGCGCAGCCGGAGGGTTATTTCGCGTATTTCCACTGCGCAACGGAGAAGAAGGGGTATAGCGGGACAGCCGTGTACACAAGAGAGGAACCCTTCGAAGTGAAAACTTTTTTTGGAAATGATTCACTTCTTTCACGGGAGGGTAGAGTGATGGAACTTCATTTTCAAGATTTTGTGTTGTTAAATATTTACTTTCCGAATGGTGGATCGGGTGAAGACCGATTGCGGTACAAGATGCGATTCTACGCCGAATTTTTGACTTATATTTCAGATTTATTGGCACAGGGAAAGAACGTTGTTTTTTGTGGTGATGTCAATACAGCACACAGAGAGATTGATTTGGCGCGACCAAAGGAAAATCAAAAGACATCTGGATTTCTTCCGGAAGAACGAGCCTGGATGGAAGATGTAGCCACTGCTGGATTTGCTGATGTTTTTCGGCAGATGCGTCCAGAGTCGGTTCAATATTCTTGGTGGGATATGAAGACACGTGCCCGTGAGCGAAATATCGGTTGGCGTATTGATTATTTTTTTGTCAATCAAAAATTTGTGCCACAGGTGAACGAGATAGAATATTTGTCTGATATTCTTGGATCCGATCATTGCCCGGTCAAAATGACACTGCGTGCCTGAGTGAGGGCGATATTGCTTGAGAGTGGGACGTGAGATAATTTTTTTGGTGGTATAAATAAAGCCGGCACATTCGCCCCGAAAGGAAAAAGGCCGGCAAAAGCGCAGTGCTGGTGGCTGCTGCGATTACTGCGGTTTGCGGAAGAGTCCGAGCGCGATGAGGGCCACGCTCAAGAGGAGCAGAGCACCTGGCTCTGGAATACGTGTGATGTCGACATGGTCAACCCACAGGGATGTTCGGTTGGGATCGCCGATGACATTCTCAACCCAGAGACTGATGTGCCAGTCTGAGGACGACGACGGGACAACTGCCATCAGGCTTGGTCCGCCGCCACCTAAATCAGGTACGGTATATGAGAAAGACTTCCAGGTTTCCGAAGGCGGTATTTCCCTCCAGTCAAAAAATCCTAGTCCTGAGAGGGAAAATCCGGCGAAGTCATTGTTTACTTCGGGAACGATGATATACCAAAACGAGATGCCGTCCCCGACCTGGATATCAGAGATACTAAACTCGATGCCCGCATCGTGGTTTCGCGGTCCTTGTCCGGGAGCGATGCGAAGGCAGAAATTGCCTTCATAACACGGAAGACGGACACCACCTTTGGCGATTCCCGTGACGATGTCAACGTTGCCCTCTATTGTGGCGTTTTGGGGAATGAGCCCATCTTCGAAAGTAAAACTGACGAGAGGGTCTGCTGTGGCGCCAACCATGAAGATGGCAAAGAGTATTCCTAACAGCTTGAACATCGGTATGTCCTCCAAAAAAATATGCTACAGTTGTTAATGAAGAATGAAGAAGCCTCTTTGAAGCTCGGTAGAGATAATAACACAGAAATCAGTATATATCAAGACCTGGTTTGATGGTTGAGTAAGAGAACATTTTTTGATGGAATATCGATGGAAAATACGATTGCGGAAAAATTGAAACAGGGTATGGTGGGAGTGATTCCGACCGATACTGTCTATGGTATTGTTGCATCAGCGAGGATACCAATGGCTGTAGAGCGTGTGTATACTCTCCGCAAACGAGACGAGAATAAGCCTTGCATTATTTTGCTTGCAGATGCGGAGGATCTCAGTGAGTTTGGAATTGTGCCAACAGACGAAGAGATAAGTTTTATGGAGAAACAGTGGCCAGGAGCAGTCAGCATTTTGTTTCCCTGTAAGGACGAGAGATTCTCTTTCTTGCATCGTGGTTTCAAAACTCTCGCGTTTCGGGTACCTGATAATGAGTGGCTACGAAATCTGCTGCGAGAGACTGGTCCGCTTATCGCTCCGAGCGCGAATATTCAGGGGAAGCCGGCAGCGCTGGATAGAGATGAAGTGGATGCGTACTTTCATTCCCAGATTGATTTTCTCGTTGATGGCGGGAAACTTTCCGGGGAGCCATCCACGATTATTCAATTCAAAGATGGGCAGATACAAATTTTACGATCAGGAAGAGTGAAACTATGAATGATGGCCATGAAAAAGGTATCCCTCTTCCGGAGCGCATGCGACCTCAGTCGGTGGATGCATATCTTGGGCAGGAAAAAATTTTTGGTGAAGGGAGTTTTCTCCGTGAAGCGGTCAAAAATGGGATGCTTCCCTCTCTGATTTTTTGGGGTCCACCAGGGAGCGGCAAGACGACACTTGCCCGAATACTCTCTCGTGAGCTTGATGCAGTTTTTGTCAATCTCTCAGCTGTTTCAAGTGGGAAGAAAGATTTGACTCTCGTTCTTGGGCAAGCAGAGAAAGACCGAGCAGAGGGGAAGCGAACCATTCTCTTTCTTGATGAGATCCATCGTTGGAATAAAGCCCAGCAGGATGCACTCTTGCCATTTGTGGAGTCTGGAGTGATCACTCTGATTGGCGCGACAACAGAAAATCCAAGTTTTTCTGTGAACTCGGCGCTTCTTTCTCGGACACGAGTACTGGTATTACAGACACTTTCCTCTTCGGCTATCGTGACAATTTTAAAACGGGCACTTACTGAAGATACTCTTTTTCTCACTCAAAAAGTGCGGGCGGATAAGGGGGTATTGGAGTTTCTCGCGCAGGCTTCTGGTGGCGATGCAAGGCAAGCCCTTTCGGCTCTTGAAGCATGTACTTTTCGCGCGCGTCAAATAACCATGGAGCTTGCTGAATCAGTGATGCAGCGGTCGCATCTTCTCTATGACAAGAAAGGTGAGTGGCATTATGACGTAATTTCAGCTTTGCATAAATCTTTGCGGGGCGGTGATGCTGATGGCGCACTGTACTGGCTCGCTCGTATGCTCGAGGCCGGTGAGGATCCGCTCTATGTTGCGCGTCGACTTATCCGCTTTGCCTCAGAAGATATAGGACTGGCGAATTCATTTGCTCTTCCACAAGCTGTCGCCGCGCTTGAGGCTTGTCGTCATTTGGGAATGCCGGAGTGTGAGCTAAATTTAGCCCAAGCAGTCGTTTATCTCGCGAAGTCAAAAAAATCAAATGCTTTGTATGAAGCGTATGGTCAAGTGAAAGATGATATACGAAAGTTTCCCAATGAGCCTGTCCCGCTTCACTTGCGGAATGCCTCGACTCAACTGATGAAAGAGATTGGATATGGACAAGGATACAAGTATACGCCAGAATTCAAGAATCCCGAGGATGCCAAGCAGGAGTATCTGCCGGAAAGGTTGAGGGGAAGAAAGTATGTTATTTTTAGTGAGTAAGGGGAGATATATTAATGTCAATACCTATGCTACCAAAAACCCAGAGTATAGCACCTGCATTTTCCTTGTCAGATCAGGATGGGCGTATCTGCACATTGAATGATTTTCTTGGACAATGGGTGGTGCTCTATTTTTACCCAAAAGATGATACGCCTGGATGTACCAAAGAAGCGTGTAGCTTTCGGGATGGATTCGCACGTTTTAAGCGTGAGGGAGTCGTGGTACTCGGTATCTCAGCCGATTCGGTGAAAAAACACGCGAAGTTTGTTGAGAAATATGAGCTCCCTTTTCTGCTTCTCGCGGACGAACAGAAAACAGTCGTTGAACAATATGGTGTGTGGGCAAAGAAGAAATTTATGGGGCGCGAGTACATGGGGATTCTTCGAACGACCTTTCTGATTAATCCTTTGGGGAATATCGCCCGGGTGTATGAGAATGTGAAGCCTGATGAACACGCGGATGAAGTCTTGAAAGAGATAGTACAAATGAAGAATGAGGAGGTAGGATAAGGAAGGGAGAATATGGTTGGGTGAAGAATAAATTGATTGAAATCATGATTATGAAAATCCAGGCCGGAGAGAAAGCGGTGAAAGGGGGAAAGGATGTCGTGAGGGTGCGAATCGTGACTGGGACACAAGACGAAATTGTTCGTCTGGCTGATGGGCGACGGGAGTTGGTACTGGCGGTTGAGGAGCCAAAGAAGATGACTCGTCGAACGCTGATCCTTCTTGTGCGTAAATTAGTGAGTGTGGCTCAAGCGAAACGCATGAAACGTTTGGTGTTGTCTCTGGAAAATCTCCGTTTTACATCTGTTCCGCTCGAGAGTGAAGATCTCGGAGAATTATGCGCAACCAATATGCTGATGGCACATCATGCTTTTGTTGAGCATCTCGCCAAGCCGAAAGATGGTTTCCCTGTGATCGAAGAGATAGTTATCGAAGGAGCCGATCGAGAGTTTCGCCGGGGTCTTGATCGGGGAATGATTATTGGCGCCGAGGTGAATGCCTGCCGTCGTCTAGCTAATCTTCCTGGCGGTGATATGACTCCATCTGTGTTGGCCAATGAAGCTAAACGCATTTCGGCGAAGCTTCCCATCAAAGTGAAAATTCTCGGCGTACCAGAAATGCAGAAATTAAAAATGGGTGGAGTGCTCGGAGTCGGGAAAGGCTCGGCATTTCCGGCGAAATTCATTGTGATGGAATATTTTGGTGGTAAGAAGGGTGAGGCACCGATTGTGCTGGTCGGCAAAGGGGTGACTTTCGATACCGGGGGGATCAATTTGAAGCCGGGAGACTCGATGCTCGGGATGAATATGGATATGTCAGGCGGGGCAGCCGTCATGCATGCTCTGGCAGCCGCAGCTCGACTCAAGATGAAAAAGAATATTATCGTTTTGGTACCGGCAGTCGAGAATATGCCTTCGGGAACAAGTTATCGACCAGGAGATATTCTTCGATCCATGTCAGGGAAGACGATACAAGTAGATAATACTGATGCTGAAGGACGCATTATTCTGGCAGATGCCCTGACATATGCCAAGCGCTATCATCCATCTCTGGTTGTGGACGTGGCGACTTTGACTGGTGCTGCGGTTGTCGCACTGGGTGAACGAGCATCAGCTTTGTTTACCCAGGAGATCAAGCTTGAACAACGCTTCCGTGAGCTTGGAGAGATGAGCGGGGATTATGTTTGGCCACTGCCACTTTGGGATGAATACGATGCAGAAATTAAAGGAACGTTTGGCGATGTCTCGAATCTTGGTAAGACGCGTTGGGG
>CAZDRG010000031.1:0-7788 GCA_964508015.1 uncultured Bdellovibrionales bacterium | reverse complement strand
AGAGCACGTCCTTGGTAAGGACGAGGTCACCAGTTCAATCCTGGTCAACGGCTCAAATATATAAAATATCTTTATATGTCGATCGAAACTGGTGTCTTTTCGGTTTCTCGTGAGATAAAAAAAATCCCAGAAAAACCTGCGATCGAAGAAAGATTAAGAGCCTTTTTTAAGAACTGGAACAAGCAAAAAGGTTTTGGCTTTATTGAATTGTCCGATGGGAGGAGAGCGTTTTGCCATGTCAGCGCATTATGTGAGCACATTAAACCAGCTCGTGGGCAGGCTCCTGATGACACGCTTTCTTTGTGTGTGGGGAATGTACTTCAAAGTGTGCGTGGATTGGCAGCTGAAAAGGTGGAGTGTGGTGCATGCGCCGCTCCAGAGGAGTGGGAATTGCAACCAGTTGGCACTGAAGTTTTTGGCATGAGAGAAATGCGGCCAGTTTGTGTTAACAAAACCAACAAATCTCTTTGCGATTCAGGGATACCGTTCGAAACAGTGCAATTGGCAAATGAACCATATAGAGACGCACAGAGAAAATTAGCATTATGGGAATTACCTGAAATTGGAGATAACTTTTTTGAAGCGTTTGGTGAGCCACAAAGTATTCATGTCCCGAATCCGGATGGAACTCTCATCATTTTAGAGTATCCGCACGGAGAAAAAATAGTGCATACTGTTTATGCTATGGATTCCAATCACTGGGAGACACTTCCCTCTGGAACATGGAAGGAGAATTGCGGAAACATAAGCGCAGAATTTACTTTTCCGAAAATATCCGGTGCAAAAGCATGGCGAACCGTCGCATCTTTTTCGAGTATCAACCCAAATCTGGAAAAAGAATTTGATCTTTTGCCAGAAGAAACACAGCAGGCAGTCTTAACTAAGGTGAGAGAAAAAGTATTGACACCAGTAGCTGTTGCTGAAAAGTGTTTTCATGATTTCATGACGGATAATGGGAAAGAAAATGCGATTTCGGAACTACGTAAGGCTATATGCTTGTTGCAGGTTCCTGGTCAAATGATTCTTGGTAGCATCTCTTATAAGGCGCAAGAAGAACTGAGAGGAAGTTATGGTGATGAAAGCTGGGGAACCGGTCGCCGCACAGATGTACAACACATCCGTCATGTACTTACAACAGGCCTCAGAGAAAAAGAGCAGTATCACGGCTGGGGTGGTCAATATGAAAGTGAACATGAAATCAAGAAACGAGAAGTAGGGGAAACAGCGGAGCAGGTTCGTGATAGACTTATCGTTGAAAAACGACAGGAAATAGGCACATTTTTTGATTGTAAAAAAAGGATGATAGGTCCACCCTCGCCTGATACTAGGCTCTATACACTTGATTCAGAAACGTGGAGTAATCAATATGGGCAGCGCTGGGATGAAATGCAAAGAGAAGTAGAAGGCAAATGGGAAGCAGAGGATAGCCAGTTCATTGCCAAAGCAAAACAAGAGTGGGACCAGTATGAAGGTGCAGCTGATGATTTAAGGCTGGCTCGACAAGAGGCAGAGAAGGTAGAAGCACAAGCAAATGAATTGAAAGTTTTCTCGGGACATATGATGGTGCGACCAGATTTTGGTATTATCGGGTTAAATACGGTTGCTCAAATGCAAGAAAAAACACGCGCCATAAAAAGCTACACCGCAGCGTTGAGAAGTGAAATAAATAATACTAACAGGCTTCATAACGAACGGGCCGCGAGAAATGTGGAAGAAGAACGGAAAAAATCTCAAGAGGAAGCTGAGATTGCGCAGCTTGCTGCACCAGTGAGATTAACAGAACCCATACCACTACCAGAAGTGACAATTGAGGAATTGCCTCGACTAAGCACGATCGAAAAAAATAAATGGTGGTTTCATGAGTTGCCTGGTGGCACTAAGCATACCCAGAAACTAGATAGGGACAGTAAGACCGCATACGATAACGGAGAACGAATCGATGTTCGATGTTCAGCGTGTCCGAATAGTCCATTCGTTGGTTATGTTCAAAAATAAATAGTTCAAATTCACATTGTTTGTGGAGAGCGAAGACGCTGAACCCAGAAGAAAGGAGCTCTTTACAAGCAGAAAGAAGAGGTTTATCATGTGAATGATGTGAATGATCGCTGAGCAATATTTTTCTCCAAGAACAAAAGAGAGGGAAAGAAGATTCAGCGATCATTCACAAAACACACGTGATGTGATCTGAGCCCGTATGAGAGGCTTTTCTGAGATTCACTCTCAACGGTTACTTTATCGCCGAGAAAGGAAGGAGGAGTCTATGTACTCCATTGTGGTATCAAGCATGACCGAAGTGCGCAAAGGAGCGGTCGTCGCCGGGTCAGGCATGAAGATCGAGGTCAATGCGCCCGCCGCTGGTGGTGCGATGAGTCGGCGCGTGCGTCGCTGACATCGTCGCGGTCGACAAGGCAGAATAGCAAGTAATATACTTCTGCTTTGCACGAGGAATTACCCGGCCAAGGACTTGCACTTGGCCGACACCCCCCCCATTGAGAGGAACAATATGCAGCACACCCCCGATAGGAGATTCTCCACGGGGGCTCGTTTTTTTATGGAGCAAAAACTTCTGATACTATTGAAAGTCAGAACACGAAAGAGGAAAAGGCATTAGCCTTCGTTTTTGAGTGAGGTAATAAGTGAAGAGAGGCGGAGAGATGCAACTCCAACGACTCGATCGGCTCCACCGTAGTAGATGACGAGTTTTTGTCCGATGACACAGGCACCGCAAGGAAAGACGACATTCGGGACGACACCGACGCGTTCATAGGGTTCATCAGGGGTAAAGATAGGATACCGACTTCGCCCGAGGAGTTTTTCAGGATGCTTGAGATCGAGGAGAAAAGCGCCAAGACTATAAACCCCGGTATCAGAGACACCGTGATAGATGACCAGCCAACCATCGGGGGTTTTAAGAGGCACGGTATTAATACCGATTTTTTTGCTGTCCCACATACCGCGACGGGGAAAGAGAAATGGTCGGTGAGTGAGAAATCTCGTACTGCCATCGAAATCGAGTGAAGAAAGCGCATTGATATCAATGGAGGGTTGAATACGATGGAGAAGATAGTATTTTCCGTTGATTTTTTCTGGGAATAAACAAGCATCTTTGTCATCAATACCAGGAGGAGAAATGAGAACGGGAAGGGAGAACTGATCAAATCGTTTGGCAAAGAAGTCGTCTTCATCGATAGTGGAGAGCGCTACGCGGGGCGGTTTGGCTGGATCGACAGCGGTATAGAGAAGATAGACTGTGCCATCAAGTAGGGTAATGCGAGGGTCTTCACAGCCAGAGTTTCCTGGGACAGATTTTTGTTCGAAAGGAAGTCGTGGTGTGTATACGGGATCAGGCAGACGCGATGAGAGTGTGTCTATATCGGAAAATGTGGCGTAACCAAGGGTTGATGTATCATCCGGGGCAGTAGCCCGGTAGAGCAGATGGATCTGTTCATCATGGGCAATGACAGCGGGATTAAAAACAGCCTTGGCTTCCCAGTTGTGTTCATTGATAGGTTCGAGAAGGGGATTTTTCCTGGAACGTTCAAAGAGAGGACGTTTGGCGGCGGGAGTCGTCAATTCTTTGAGGAGCTTCGAGAGACTAGTCGTGGCGACACAGGTCGTCGTATCGGCAGCACCGTAGTAGAACAAGAGGGTATCACGATCAACAGTTGCTCCTGTTGGGAAAACGACATCAGGGACTTTGCCATAGAGTTCATATTCTTCTTCGGGCACGAAAAGCGGAGCGGTAGTTCGCCCGATAATACGCGCTGGATTTTTGAGATCGAGCAGAGCGGCCTCAACGGTAAAGAGGGGTGTGCCGCTGCGGTAGTTGCGGATATAAGAATAGAGAATCAGCCAGCCTTCTTTGGTTTTGATAGGAGGGGCGCCAAACTCCACTTGATCGTCATCATTTCGGGAGAGTTTGAGCATATGCTTGTCGAGTGAATCATGCCAGCGCTTCCAGCGGGTTGGATTCCACATGTCTTCAATCTTTGAGAAGGAAGCCAGAGCGATTTTGGCTGGAGGCATATCAGTGTCAGGTGTGAGGAGCGCGTAGTATTTCCCATTGATTTTCTCTGGGAAAAGAGCCATGGCCTTGGCGTTGAACGGAGTGACCGGGTGTCGCTCGTCGATGTGCTTTAAATCTTTAGTCAGTGCGACACCAACACGAATTCCTTCGGCACAGAAAGGGAAAAGAGAGAGGGCAGTATAAAAAATGAAATAGGTATCATCAATCTTGGTGATACGAGGATCTTCGCAACCAAAACGCTCCCATTTTTCTTCAGGGACAATCAGTGGGACATGTTTTTGAAAATGAATACCATCGGTGCTGTGTGAATAACCGATAGATGACATAGAAAGCCAGTGGCCTTCATCATGGAGTAATGGAAGCGATTGTGCTCGATAGACGATGTGGGTCTTTCCCTTTTCTCGCCAGACTGATCCATTAAATGCGCCTTCAGCCTGCCAGGCAAGATCACTCTGAGGAACGACAATCGGATTTTCGTAGGAGCGGTGAAAGAATGACATAGAGTTCCTAATGTTGGATATTTACAGCTTTGATTTGTGGTGTTCTATTCCCGAGCAGTTCATTCAAAAAGTGAGGCAAAGAAGCAGTGGCGACGGCAAGAGACCTGTCTGATGCTCCATAATAGACGAAAAGGGTTCCGTTTTTGACTATAGCACCGCACACAAATACCACTCCCCATTTGTAGCCGTTATTTTCGTAGTGTTCTTCTGGTTCGAGTACTGGCGCTGGAGAGCGCGCAAGAATAATTTGTGGATCATTCAGATCAAGAAGCATCGCCCCGACTTTGTATTTGTTTGGATCATGCGCATCCATGGCGTGGTAGAGTACGAGCCAACCATGTTCGGTGCGTATAGGTGGTGCTCCAGCTCCACGGACAATGTTGTCCCATCGGTGTGCGTTGTCGGCTTGGCGAGGTGGGCAGCTGTCGATGACCAGCGCTGGCGCGTCGATTTCATCCACAAGTTCCATCATGATGCGTGGTGAGACATTGTGAAGAATAGCAATTTTGCCACCGACTTTTTCTGGAAAAATAACCCAGTTTTTTTGGATATGTCCGAAGCGTGAGATGAGGCGTGGTTTTTTCCACCGATCAAAACGTTTGGCGAGAAAATCATTCACTGAAATAGAAGTGAGAGCAACTCCGGGTGGTTGCATACCATTGAATGCGGTATAGGTGAGATAGAGCGTGTCGTCGATTCGGGTCAGGCGAGGATCTTCACACCCCCCAGTCCCACCTCCAGACATGTAGGGGTGTCGGACAAATTTTCGGTCTTGTGTTTTGGGTGTTTGAGTGATTTGCGAGGGATCATAGACAGGATAGTCGAGTCGCTCATCAATATGAATACCATCATGACTGGTCGCATATCCAAGAACTGAATGTCCATCGTGCCCTTGTGCTCGGTAGAGGAGGTGTATTCGATCTTCCAGAGTCACCGCTGCCGCATTGAAGGTGGCCATGGCTTCCCAGGTGTTGGCGTCTTTGGGTTCGATGATCGGATTGGAATGAAAACGAACCAGCTGTAAGGCGGTGGCAACTTTTTTCTCAGATTTCTTCTCGGTCTTTTTGAGAGTAAGGGCTTGCTTGGGAAGACGATACATCTCCCAGAGCTTTGGAAGAGGAAAGCTCTCCGCTGTTTGATCTCCTCTTTGAAGGAAAATTGTGCCATATTTTCCATGAAAACTTGCTCCAAGAAAGGTGACCGGTTGTGCATACCAGTCATGAGGTGCTTTCCAGAGAGGAGCGTGTGCCCGCCAGCGTGTTTGCGTCAGGTCGCTTGGATTGAAGATAGCTGCGCCAATAGAGAGTTGGTTTTCACTATTTTTACATGAGTAAAGGAGGAGGATTCCGGTTGGAATCTCGGTGACTGCAATCGGCTCGAGGTGCGTGGCGTCGAAAGATGAGGATCGTCCTTCGAGAATAGTCCCTTGGTCATCCCACTCATCGAAGTCTTTGTTGCCAATAAAACCACCGATATGTTTGCGACCGATACTCACAAAGGCCCCAATGTGTCGGCGCCGCTTCATGATTGGCAAATCGACAAAAACAGGTGGCTGTGCGAAGTGTTCGAGTGTGCGATGGGCTTTCCAGTTTCGGAAATCATCTGTACTCACCATTTCGATGGTTTTTCCATCGGGAGTGTGATGCACAAAAGTAAGGAAAGAGTGGTCTTGAATGGTGCTGGCATGAAAGAAAGAACCTGCATCGAGGGTGAGCTGCTTGGTGTTAGAAAGTTTGATACTGGCGTCAGAACACTGTTCTTTGAAAAGAGAATGCTCAGGATTCCGAGAGATAAGAACAGAAAAACATGTCTCAGCTATTCCAGGGAGACTGCTTGCCAAATAGGTATTTTTCCCCGCATCAAAAACAAAAATATCCCTTCGTGTGGCTCGACGATTTTGCATAAGTGGAGTATCGTTTTTCTTTTCTTTAAGTATATCAAGAAATGTATTCTTTAGCGAGGAGGTATAGTAGAGTATACTCAAATAGCAAGAGTCGTGGCACATGAGAAGGAATAAGAATGAGAGAAAGTGAGAGCGAGCAATGATTCTTGGGGAGGTATAAGTGTTATCAGTAAGTCCGATTTCATTCAAGAAGCCATATTAATTCCATGCGACGCTTTTTTCTCTTTCTTTTTTGTGCGATTTCCTTTCTTGGAGCATTCGCATGGTGGCAGTCCGATCAGGTACGAGGTGTGTACCCTCTACATAAGGATGCTCTTACATACCAGTCTTTGGTTCAGAGTGAAAGTTGGCGTGAATTGATCCCACCAGAAGTGATATCGGTCTCTCCGCTCAACTCGGCAGAGGATGTTGTCATTGGTATTGAGGATCCAATTCGGGTACAATTCTCATCTTCAGTGAAGTATTTTTTTGTTGATTTCGCATTGAGTCCGACAGTTGAATTGGCTATTGAGAACAATCATGAGAAGACAGAGTTCCGATTGCTTCCCAAGTCACCTCTGCAGGATGGGACAGCGTATACTCTGACGGTGAAGTATCGTCAGCGTGAGAGCGATGAGAATGTCCCGATGACCGAGATTACTCGCTCGACATTCACCACGCTGCCTGCCCCACCCGGAACTTGGAGCACGGACTTACAAACGCGTCTTGTCGAAGCGAAACGTTTTACTCGACCACAAAAAACAAGCGGTAAATACATCGATATCAATCTCAAAAGTCAAGTGATGACGATTTTTGAGGAAGGGGACCTGGTGGATGCCTTTATTGTATCATCCGGTCGTCCGGGTATGGATACGCCGAAAGGAGAATACACGATTCACAACAAGGTTCCTCGTACCTGGTCAAAACGCTACCTCCTCTACATGCCGTATTGGATGGCGATTACACCCGACGGGAAATATGGTATCCATGAGCTTCCCGAGTGGCCGAGCGGGTATAAGGAGGGAGCGAATCATCTTGGGCGGCCAGTGTCGCATGGCTGTGTTCGTCTTGGAGTTGGGGCTGCCAAAACTGTCTATGATTGGGCGCCAGAGGGAACGCCGGTGATTATTCACTGAGCCATGTGAAAGAATTTGGTGATTTGAGTTTTCACCGATTGACTCATCACTCATTTGTGCTAGAATTCTGGTGTTTTAGATATGGTCAAGAAGGACTGTCGGATGTCCACACATGATCTCTCGGGCCTGTAGTAAAGTGGTATTACGCAGCATTCGCATTGCTGAGTCAGGAGTTCGATTCTCCTCAGGTCCACAAATGTATTTGAAAAAATATGGAACAACACGAATCAGAAGAAAAAAAGA
>CAZDRG010000030.1:0-7891 GCA_964508015.1 uncultured Bdellovibrionales bacterium | reverse complement strand
ACAGGTAACTTTTAATTTTGATCAGGTGTCCTAATTGAGGGGTGAATTAAGGAATCAACTACTCAAAAAATATAGCCCAGAAGTATCAGATTGTCAATATCGTGCCAGAGAAGAATTATGCGTATAATGAATGAATCATAGTCGTGAGCAACTCTATTTTTTGACTCTGCAATATGGAAGGGATATTTCCGGCTTTTTATCAAGGCAAGCAAGTAACGGTTGATCAAATTATCATTAGTCCTTCTGACCTTGGGATGCTGCGCGGATTCACCATTTTTGATGTGATGGTTGTTGAGCATGGGCGGGCTTTCTTGTGGGAGCGGCATTATGATCGTTTGGCTTTGTCGGCTCAGTCGATTGGGTTAACCGTGCCACTGAGCAAAGAGGCATATGGGAAAGCGTTGGCCGAGCTTATCGCACATTCATCAACAGAGGAATTAGTGTTGCGAACTGTGCTCTCGGGTGGGCCGAGTGAGAATGGTTTTTCTCCCGAACCAGGTCGAGAGACTTTCTATATTCTCACGGAGGAACGACATCGTTTGCCTCTGAGCATCTACGAGACTGGAGTGAAACTCATTACTTTGCCATACGAACGCTATCTTCCTCAAGTCAAGTTTGCCAATCACGCTATTTCTCTCTGGGATCTTGAACGTCGGAAACGCGAGGATGCATTTGATACCCTCTACGTGGCTGATGGAATAATTTCGGAAGCATCGCAGGGGAATATTCTCATGGTCAAAGGGAGTGTCTTGGTGACACCGCGTGAGGAAGTATTGTGGGGCATTGTCCAGGGACTGGTGATGGAATTAGCTGAGGCAACTCATATTCCGACACAGTGGCGGAGCATCTCACTTGAGGAATTATTTGAAGCCGATGAAATCTTGCTCACTGGCAGTAGCAAAGGCATTGTGCCAGTCGTGTCTCTGGATGGACGAAGCATCGGCAACGGAAAACCCGGCCCAGTGTGCGCCAATCTTTCAAAGGCTTATGCCGCTTCCATTGATGCTTCTGCTGTGTAGAATCGTGGTAAATACAGAGAGCGTTTGTAATGTGTCCTCGGCAGGAGTCGAACCTGCGTTTCCTCCTTCGGAGGGAGATGTCTTATCCGTTATACGACGAGGACGTTTCAATTCTCAAAAAAACCGGGTAACCCGCTTGAAGACTCCTTTGTAGGGAGAAAGTGCGGACCCGGATTTTTCATGTGCGCTTGGCAGGAATCGGACCTGCGACCTTCTGGACCGCAACCAGACGCTCTATCCACTGAGCTACAAGCGCAAAACAAGCTTTGTCTTCCTTCTGTCGATTGACAGAGAAAACAAAGTTAAATATGCAGCAATTTTTCGAGAATGTCAATCACGCTTGGATCATGTGGCTCTTCTTGTACGTGCTCACGCAGGTAGAGTCGTACAGTACTCTGGTCAAGGTCACTGAGTGGAATATGGACATGAGAGATGAGTCGACCATGGGTGTGAAGAGACAGAAGCCCATTGAGAGGGGGGTCAGTGTGAATACAAAATGATTTGAGTGTGTCGAATGTGTAAAATTCATTGTGAGCAAGTATACCTCGCGAGGTTATGGCGAAGTGATAGATTTTTGGTTCGGCAATATGGAGCAAATAGCCGGTGATACCTGTCAGGATGAATGTAATAGCCATAATCGGGCTATTGGTGTAGAGTGCCCAGGCGATAATGAGGACCAGCGCAATCGTGACGATGACTTGTGATATTTTACCCAGCTCAAAAGTATCGTGTTCGGGCGCGCTCCACTCGAGGAGAACACTTCCGAAATATGGAGAAAGAGATTTCTGTTCCATAGAGTTTTTTGGATAAAGTAGAAGCTTTCCTCTACTATACCATAAAATGTTTACAATCCGCTGTTCACTTGCTAGGATTCTCTGTGCGGATGCATGAGCGAGTCTTGACATGGGTCAGGCAGGTGGCAGGTTTCGAAAACAGTCGTACATTGAAAGTTAGGAATACAAGGAAGCGTGGCCGAGTGGTTGAAGGCAACAGTCTTGAAAACTGTCGTACCCGAAAGGGTATCAGAGGTTCGAATCCTCTCGCTTCCGCCAAAAAACGAAGTATAAAGACAGTATGTCATATAAAGCCATTGGTTTTGATTACGGGGGAGTAATCTGTGGTGCCCCTGGGTTTGCCTTGATGCAGGCGATGGCGGATTTTTTGACGGTGCCGGTTGATACCCTCCGAGCCGTCTTTTTTACGAATAATCATCTTTTGAATGTCGAGAAATCGATGAGCTGGGTAGAGCTTTGGCAACACATCGCACGAGAAGTGAATCATCCGGAGAAGCAATCTGACATTGCACGTTTTATTGATGAGTGGGATAGGAATCAGACTGTGAGTGATGATATGATTCGTTTGATAGGTGAATTGCGGACGAAAGGGTACAAAATTGGTTTGTTGAGTAATTATTCTGAAGGTTTGCGCGAGCGTCTTTCTGACCAGGGCATTGCCAAATATTTTGATGTGATTGGTATCTCTTCGGAAATGGGCGCAATGAAACCTGAGCCAGAGGCATTTCTCAAGTTTTGCGGGATGCTCGAGGTGCGGCCGCAGGAGCTGGTTTTTATCGATGATACTACGAAGAGCTTGAACAGTGCGGCAGCGGTTGGATATACTCCGGTTCTGTTTCGTGACTTCGCTTCACTTCAGCAGGAGCTTGTGACGCTCGGGGTGGTATAATAAAAACATGAAACAAAAACTCACGGTCGCCGTTGCTGATTTTTCTCCCTTCATCATGAGTAATGGGGAGGAATATCGCGGGTTCGAAATTGATCTCTGGGAAGCTGTCGCCAAGGAAATTGGTGTTGATTTTGAGTATCAGAAGTGTGATTTCAATGAAGTGATACCCTGGTTGATGGCAAAGAAGGTGGATGTCGGATTGGCAGGAATAACGATTACCGAGGAACGCGAAAAACATATTGATTTTTCTCATGAAACGCTTGATTCTGGACTCCTGATTGCCGTGAGAAAGGATAGGAATAAACCGAAATTTTTTGAAGCACTTGCGACGATTATTCGAGAAGGCAAGAGATTCCTTTCGTCTGCCGTGTTTGGGACACTGATTTTTATTCTTTTGGCCGGCAATATTCTCTGGTTCGCTGAGCGAGGTGCGGAAACATTTCAGCGGCAGTACTTCCCCGGGATTTTTGAAGCTTTTTGGTTGACCGTAGTTTCGATGTCTACGGTTGGATTTGGAGACTATATTCCGCAGACGTGGACAGGAAGAATCGTGACGACGGGCATTATTTTTAGCGGCGCTATTCTCTTCGGACTTTTGGTTGCTCAGGTGGCAGCTTTTCTTGCGGTCAGAAAAGTGAAAGGGGAGATCAATACCAGTCGGGATCTTTTTGAAAAGAAAGTAGCGACAGTGGCAGGATCAACCAGTGTTTCGGTGCTCAATCGAGTCAATGCGGAGATTGTAGCGGTGGCTGGTGCGAAAGAGGCTTATGAGAAATTAAAAGAAGGATTGGTGGATGCAGTGGTATTTGACGCTCCAGTAGCGATTTACTACGTGAAGAATGATAAAGAGAGACAACTAGAGATTGTCGGCGAACTGTTCGAAAAGCAAAAATATGGCATCGCGCTTTGTGAGGGGAGCGTGTGGCGTGAACCGATCAATCGAGCCGTACTCAAGATCGTGGAATCAGGTCAATACGACGTATTCTACAAGAAGTGGTTTGGTGACAACTTGACCATGGAAGTATAAGGTTGGGGGGGGGTGGATGGGAGTCGGTTTTTCTGATATACTCAACAACTAATCCTTGACTCTTTTTCGTTATGTATCAACCACTTTATGATTTTTCGGTGCCGGTTTTTGTGAAAGCTTTGACCAATCTCAAAGCCCAGCTAGGGAAAGCCCAGGTGTTCTGTGCGGAAAAGAAAGTCGAGGAATCGACATTGCTTCAGGCACGTCTCGCAATCGATATGTTTCCCTTCATCAAGCAAGTGCAGATTGCTTCTGATAATGCCAAAGGCACTGCCGCTCGGTTGATTGGTATTGAGCCGCCCAAGATGGAGGACGTGGAGCAGTCTCTTTCTGAATTGATGATTCGTCTTGATAAGACGATTGCTTTTCTTGAAACGCTCAAGCCAGAACAGTTCGGAGATGCTGCTCACACGAAAATCCGACTCCCATATTTTCCGGAGAAGCATTTTCTCGGAGGGGAGTTTCTTCCTGAATATGGTGTGCCGAATTTCTTTTTCCATGTGGTAATGGCATACGCTATTTTGCGTCAGGTTGGGGTGAGTATTGGAAAGGCAGATTATATGGGATCACTCTCGATGTATAACGATTAAGTCATGATGAAAGCGCTCGAGGTCAAAAATGTACGGAAGACATATGCGGGAGGTGTTGAGGCGCTCAAAGGAGTGAGTCTTTCTCTGGAAGAGGGTGATTTCTTTGCTTTGCTTGGTCCGAATGGAGCTGGTAAAACAACGTTAATTAATATTCTTTCGGGTTTGGTGAACAAAACATCTGGAGAACTCCTGGTACATGGCGTTTCAATTGATCGGGACGCAGCACAAGCGAAACTCCAGGTAGGAGTGGTTCCCCAGGAATTTAATTTTGGTATTTTTGAGAAAGTAATTGATATTGTTCTTGATCAGGCAGGATACTATGGGATTTCTCGTCGTCAGGCATATCCGAATGCCAAGAAATATCTCACACAGCTGGGTCTCTGGGAAAAGAGGGATGTCCAGGCGCGTGAACTGTCTGGAGGTATGAAGCGTCGTTTGATGATTGTTCGTGGACTGGTGCATAATCCCAAATTTCTTATTTTAGATGAACCAACCGCTGGAGTGGATATTGAGTTACGACGAGGAATGTGGGATTTTCTGCGTGAGCTGAACCGCGACAAGGGGGTGACCATCTTGCTTACGACTCATTATCTTGAAGAAGCAGAAGAGCTTTGCCGTCATATGGCCCTGATTAATCAGGGGAAAATTGTGGCATCAGGTCTGATTAAGGATCTTCTGGCGAGTATGGAAGATGAGTCAGTGATGCTGGACTTGAGCCGTGCTCCAACCAAGGAGATGCTGTTAGACCTAGTCCCATTTCATCCTCGGGTGATAGAGCAATCTCTCGAGGTAACGGTGAATAAACAGCATTCTCTTTCTCAGGCGATACAACTCCTCTCAGGCGCTGGTCTGGAGGTGATCTCCCTGCGAAATACCTCAAATCGTTTGGAGGAATATTTTCTCCGTATGACCCAGACGAAAGACAAATAAATTGAAACAACTCTTCAGCCTATGAATTTTCAAAGAAATCTTGTTGCCTACCAGACTATCGTTTCCAAGGAAGTGAAACGTATGTTGCGAGTATGGACGCAGACTCTTCTCCCTCCAGTAGTGACAATGACGCTTTATTTTGTGGTGTTTGGAAAATTTATTGGTTCGCAGGTAGCGAATATTGATGGGTTTACCTATATGCAGTTTATTGTCCCAGGACTAGTCATGATGTCAGTCGTGATGAACGCTTTCATGCACACCGTATCTTCTTTCTATTTCGCGAAGTTTCAGAAGACCATTGAAGAAATACTCGTGTCGCCGACACCATACTGGGTGGTCATCGCCGGCTATATTACTGGCGGGGTAGTACGAGGTCTTCTGACAGGCTCACTGGTGCTTGGGGTAGCACTTTTTTTCACGCGTATTCATTTTGCACATTGGCCATCGGTACTGTTGTTCGCGTTCCTCGCAGCCCTTCTCTTCTCGCTGTTTGGACTTATCAACGCGGTGTTCGCCAAGAATTTTGACGGAGTCTTTATCATTCCCAATTTTGTTCTGACCCCACTCACTTATTTAGGGGGAGTGTTCTATTCCGTGAAGCTGTTGCCGGAATTCTGGCAATCAGTCTCACTCTGGAATCCAATGGTGTATATCATTGGGGGATTCCGCTATGGGATACTTGGCGTGGCTGATACCGATATGTGGTTGGCTTTCGGTATACTATCCGCGTTTGTGATCATGGCCTTTGCTACTACCTGGTGGCTCTTTTACACCGGCAAAGGCCTTCGGGCTTAGATCTTCATTGTTTGAAGGACAGTATGGAGGAACTCCGAAAGAAGAAGAGCAACTCAAAAGTCTTTTTGTAGGAATATTCTACAATAGATAAGTTTTACACAGCGTTTTTGTGTGATGGTATGTCGTTTTACTCAGTCTGTTGAGTGCTTGTTTTGAATGCTCGAAAGATGCATTTACAGCCTGAGACAAGCTACGCTAGAAGCGCTTGACAGATGGGACTGAATCGGGCTTGACAACTTTGACGTTTAGATGAAGAATAGGTGGCAAGTAGTGTGGCAGTTCCTTTTTTTGTGAAAGTGAGAGGAGAAAATCATGGTATGCAGTTGTGGTGCGACGAGGCATGTTCTCCATCGGTCGGAAAATAGACTGCTGAAAATGCTTTGTCAGGTGTGCCCGGAAGAGGCCTCGACGCTCATGTCGTGGATGAATGAAGAATGTGTGAATGTCCGAAGCGCTGTTGGCGTTCTGTGTGCGCTCTACAAACTCCAGAATGTGGAAATCCACAGGATGGCGCTCCAATATGATCCTGGTATGGAGCAGTCTTACGGGGATCACGAGTGGCGCTGGATTACGCAAGGTGAGCCAGCAAGGTTTTTTGAACTTCACGAGAAAGCACTTCGGGAGCATCATCCTGAAATTTTTGAAGAGATCATCCTTTTGAATGCCTGGATTTATTTCCAAGCCTTCTTGATGGCCGAGCATATCGTTTACACGGCTCAGCTTCAGGGGAGATTTCCCTCACCTGAAGAACGGTACAATGAGGGTTATACTGAGTGGTCATTTCGGTTAGCGAAACGCTTTGAGCCGATACGGTCGATGCCAGCAGAAGCACTCCATTGAGCGCAATGCGCTCTCGTTAGTGCGGCAGGAGATTTATACCTGGCCGCACTTTGTTTTTTTAGCAGACATTTTATGGCGGAAAAATTTTTGTTACATACCTGTTGTGCGCCGTGCGGCATCGCGGTCATTGATGAGCTTCGGTTGAAGTTTGATTTGAGCGTGCTTTTTTTTAATCCGAATATCTTTCCCGAATCGGAATATGTGAAACGGAAGGCAGAGGTAATGCGCGTGTGTACTGAATGGTCGGTACCGATGATTGATATGGACTATGTGCCGGAAGAGTGGAATGCTCGCGTCAGGGGGCTTGAGCAGGAACCCGAGCAGGGGAAGCGTTGTTTTACCTGTATTGGTATGCGACTTGATCGTTCGGCACGTGAGGCAAAGGAACGCGGGTTTGCTCTATTTGGGACCACGCTCACCATGGGGAGTCGCAAGAGCGCCAAAGTTATTTTCCCTATCGGTGAAGCAGCAGCCAAGCGGTACGATTTGGATTTTTACGCGGAAGACTGGAAAAAGAAGGGTCGTGAAACCGTGGCGAGACAGATGGTCAAAGAACGCGGTATCTATCGACAGAATTATTGTGGTTGCCGTTATTCGATGCGTCAGGATTGATAAATTGTGTTATTCTGGACGATCCCGTTTCATCGCTTGAATTTCTTGGAGTAGTGTTTGAAGTGAATTTTCAATGCGGTCAATGTGTTTGAGGCTCTCGAGTTGTTCGGCATCATCTTCTCGATCATCTTTTTCGATTTCTTCACTTAATTCTTCGACGTCTTCAGATATCTCTTCCACATCCTCACCGATTTCTTTGACATCTTCTTGTATGCTGTCGATATCTTTGGAAATTTCTTCGACATCCTCACCAATCTCCTCAATATTTTCATGCAGATGATCGACATCACGAGAAATTTCTTCCACATCCTCACCGAGTTCACCCACATCCTCGCTGACTTCTTCGATTTGCCGAGCATGCTGATTGACAGTCATTTGAATGAATATGGCGAGAT